>JBHGBF010000400.1:0-1944 GCA_041946865.1 Acidobacteriota bacterium
GCTTTGCGCTTGACTCTGTGACGCCTTGAGCCTCGCCGTACGAAAACTGAGGGGTTACCATGGGAGGCAGCGTCAGTGGCAGCCTGTTTTCCTCAGGCCGGGGTAAGGGTACCAGCCTGGGGAGAAAAGAAGCAGGCGGGGTGTTTCTCTCCAGCCGAAGCCCTCGCGCTGACCAATCCGCAAACGCACACACTTGCCAGCATGTTATTTAGAATCAAGGAGGTAATCTGGACCTTTCGGCTTGCTCCGCGATCTCCTCCTTTGGAAACGATCTTGCCTTCCTCGCGGCTGTAGCGAAGCACCGAGGAGGTGAGTTTAATGCGCTCGGCTATGTCAAAGCATGTCTACTGCCCGAACTGTCATCGTCAGTTCGAGGCCATACCTGGATCTGAGTGTTTTTGTGGCTGCGGGACAGCCTTTCGCGTCAAGTCTGACGGGAGAGGGGTGGAGCGGGCGCCTGATACTCAGGCCGAAGGCAAGCCTCCTCGTCAAGCGTCGTTGCTCGAGGTTAACTGACACCTGCGGTGGGGGTGAACAGACCGAACGGGAGAGACAAAGCGAGGCACTACGAAATGAAACCAGACGTTTTTGGGGATTTGAGGGATTGGGGCAGAATCCTGGCCGTTCTGCGGCTGCTCGAGGAGAAAGGCAGGCTGGATGAGGTCCAGGAAGGACTGATCCGATTGCTGCGGTACCGCCAGAATTGGCAGCTTCGGGAAAAGGCGCTGCTCTCGGCGCGACGGGTGAGCAATCCTTCGGAGTCGTTGCTGTTTGCGGTGCTGGAAGTGGTCAGCGATCGAGGCACCTACTCCGATGCGCGAACTCTGGCTTCGCAGACGCTCGCGCTGCTCGTGCCCCGGGCCTTGGCTCGAGCAGGCAGCAGCGGCGGAGAGGCGATCAAGCAGGCGATTGTTTGCCAGCTTTCGAGCTTGCTCGAAACCCCAGAACCGCCGGTTCTGTCCGACGCCATTGAGAAAGCGATGAGAACAATCAAATTCGTGGACGTAGAGGCCGAGGCGTCAAAGGCGGCTCACACCTCACGGGGAGAAAAGACATGCTGATAGCGGTGCCCAAGGAAATCATGGCGAACGAAGGTCGCGTGGCGGCGACCCCTGATACCGTGCGCAAACTGACCGAACTGGGTTTCGAGGTCATCGTGGAGAAGGGCGCGGGTGCCGGCGCGGATATCTCCGATGACGACTATTTGAGGGCCGGGGCAGGCCTCGTTGGCGACGCGGCACGGCTGTATGACCTGGCCGACATCGTCTTGAAAGTGAAACAGCCGCTGTTCAACGCCAGGCTGGGCAAGGACGAAGTCGACATGATGAAGCCGGGCGCCCTCCTTATCGCCTTTCTCCATCCGGCCGCTCCCGGCAACAACTCCATGGTAAGGCGGCTCAGGGCCAGGAAGATCACTTCGCTCACGATGGATGGTATTCCACGGACGCTGTCGCACGCCCAGCCGATGGACGCCTTGACGTCGATGAGCACGGTGACCGGTTATCGGTCCGTTCTCCTGGCGGCGGTGCGACTGCCCCGGTTCGTCCCCATGATCGGAACAGCCATCGGGACCGTTTCGCCTGCCCGGTTCCTGATCATAGGCGCCGGGGTAGTCGGACTTCAGGCCATCGCGACTGTGCGCCGGCTGGGCGGCGTCTCCACTGCAGTGGATATCCGGTCCGAGGCTCGGGAACAGGCCCGCAGCCTGGGCGCTCAGATTGCGGGATTCGAGGCGCCGCCGGAACTGGCGATCGGTGATGGCGGCTATGCCAAGGCGCTGCCCGAGGCCTGGCTCGAGCGGGAGAGGCAGACATTGGCCGCGCTCGTTCCGGAGGCGGACGTCGTCATTTCAAGCGCCCTCGTTCCCGGGGAACAAGCCCCGGTCCTTCGTGTCCTTTCGGCAAGGGTGCATGACTGAATCGGGCCGAATTTGTTACCTTCCGG
>JBHGBF010000401.1:0-1655 GCA_041946865.1 Acidobacteriota bacterium
TTCGGCCACTTGCAAAAAGGCGTGCAAACCGCCGATGCCTTTTAGAAAACCTCGCTCCGACGCGCGGTTACGAGAGCGCTGCGCGTTCTTAACCGGCAAGGAACGCGATAACGAATCCAGCAACGACTACTTCGGCGCCAGGTACTATTGGAACGGCGCGGGAAGGTGGTTGAGCGTGGACTCCGGGAAGGCGGATGTTGCCGATCCGCAGATGCTCAATCGTTACCGCTATTGCAGAAACGACCCGGTCAACCTTGTGGACCCAGACGGTCGTTTGGAAGGTCCTCCACCGTCCACCTATAGCTACTGGCTGGTATTCTACTGGGGAGGCAGAGGCAATGTGGCTCCCCCGCCTCCCCCACCTCAGACTCAGCCAGGCTCAGGCTGGGAGCCCCCGAACACGAACATTTCCGAACTGGTGAAGCTGTGGCTTTCCTTCTACCCTGGTCTTAGCAGTGAACAGCTGGCCAACCTTGGCCCGGCTCAAAACGACGCGATAAACAAGCTGCTTCAACCTGGAAAATGCAGGGATTTCATGACAAACCTCCTGGGTTTGACGGGCATCATTTCGAGCGATGGCGCTGCTCTGACAGCCGATGACCTAGCCGGTATCGTGTCTGAAACGTACTTCTACGACGGCACGAGGTCGCAGCTGCCTGACGGCGACGGGACGATCGCGACACTTTTCGCCAGCGATCCTAACATCATCGCGGCGGCTGGCGGAAATCGAGTAAATCCGTATTCCAAGCCGATTCCTGGATACGTAGTATTCCTCAACTCCAGCTTCTGGAACCAGGCAGTCGGCCAACAGGCATCCACTCTGATTCATGAAGGCGCCCACAACGTCTGGACGGGGGTATTGACCGACCAGGCATTAGCGAAACTGTTGACGGGTCAAGATTATGCGACCCGAAAAGAGGCGTCTCAAGCTCTCAGTAAGGAGATCGATAACGCATGCGGAAACTGATTTGCATCCAGGCGTTCCTCTCGGCGCTCGTGCTTACTGCATTCGCAGAGGCCCAATGCTCGAACGGCAAGGTGACAATCAAGGTGTATTCCCCGATAGAGTACCGAGCCATGCCTCGACGAGCGAAGTTCGAGGGTGATGTGAGAGGAGACCTGATAATCAGTGCCGGAGGTAATGCGGGAAGTCGAGTGACTTTGACGAATTTGGAGGTCTTTCGCAAGAACGGTGAGAAAACTACGAGAGCCGACCCGATTGATTGGCTCAAGCAACCGGTCGTGGAAGCAATCGCGTCCTGGCGGGTCATTAACGAGACGGGGACACAAGTGTCTTTGCCTCTAGCTGTAGAGTTCCGACTTTCCGGGGTTACTGTCGGTGATGATCCCGAGCCGAGAAATTCGGTGATCTTCAAGGAAGAGCGGTTGCTTATCCGAGTCGTGGCGAAAGCAGAGACTATCGAGCCAGACTGGTTGGTGCCCAAATAAGGCAGAGCGTGGACTCAACTCTGCCGAGTACTCCGCAAAAGGGGAAATACTGGGTTTCCCCCGCTGCGGTCGGCCTGCTGGGTAGAGGACCGGCGGGGACGCGGGCGGGAAGTCCGGGAGGACTTCGGCGCGTCGCATAACGGCGGCCGTTATGCGACGCGGCCGACGGATCACGCCGCTTGCGAAAGGCGCGGCCGGGATAAAGC
>JBHGBF010000041.1:0-28632 GCA_041946865.1 Acidobacteriota bacterium
AAAAAACCAGAGGATACGCTCGCTCTCATGCCGTACACAACTTTCGACTATATCTCTGCTCACATCCGCGATTACTTGACCGCTCAGTATTCCGGTCTCGATCCGGCCAACACAACTCCTGCAGGCAGGGACCACGTCCTGCGCACCATTGAGAACGAGTACAGCCAGTCGGTTGAGGACGGCAACGCTGACCAGCGCCTAACCGGCCTTGCCTCCGCTGAGCAAATGTTGCTCTGGCTGCTAGCGCAGGCTGAGGCCGAATGGGACCGACTAGGCCGGGCCTCGCTCGTGTCCACTAAGACCTCGCACCTGCTCCGTCGCTTGGCTGCCACTCTTGTCAAACGGGCAGTTGGAACAGCGCTCGGGCACCACGCGAACGAGGAGTTGCTGGACGATTACGCGGGCTCATTGCGCGATCGCCCTCGCTTGAACCGGCTGACGGGCGGGCTTCAAAGCCTTCTTGGCACAGCTAACTTCCAATTCGACATGGTTGAGTCGTTCGGCCAGCCACGATCAGAACGCTCAGTTCTGCTGCGGTTGGTTGGCCCTCAGGCCGGGATTCGGGCCGAGCCAGCACCCAGCCCAACGGAAACCAGCCCTGCCCACGACGTGCCTTGCCTGGAGATTACCAGTACCGAGTACCGGATTCCGATAACGTTTGACCTGTTTCTTGCCCTCAAGCTGCGGCAAAGGGGCTGTGCCAGTAGCAGCTTGCCCGCCAGCGTGCGCGCTTCCATTGACCGGGTCCGACATCGTTATGCCGGGAATCTGTGCCGGGCAAAGGACAAGTTTCTTGACCAGACCGCAACAATCGAAATTGCCGACAAGGCCCGGATTCTGCTGGCTGACCCGGCCCAACCGCTGACGATTGAACCGCTCTAAGCCATGGACATTAACGACTTCCTCAACCAGCCAACCAGCCGCCTGCACCCGTCTTACAAGCAGTCGTTGCTCACGGTGGAGGCTGCGGAGTATGCGACGGGCGAAGTTCTGCTCGGTTCGGTCTGCCGCAAGCTGCTCCTGGATCTGGGGGAGGCAACCATCGACCTGTCCAAGCTCCCCGAGTTAGAGGATCAGCTGGACCGCGCGTTTGCCGACATCGATCCTGGCTTAGCCGGTCTTGGCCAGACTCTGCTGTTTGAGCCAGGCGGCATCGCCAGTCCGCAAAAATACGGCCAGCTAGGGCTCAGGCCGCTGCGTTCCCTCATGCCCATCGTTCCGCAAGTGGCGCGCCACGCCTGTGTGATCGGCAAGGTGCGCAGCAGGTGGAGCCCGGCAAACCTACTGGTGCAAGTGATTGGGACAGGGCTGAACGAGCAGAAGGGCAACGAGTTGATCGACCGCCTTACGCGGGCCCTGCTGATCGGACCTGATGAAGACCTCTTCGCCCGTTTCCTGGCCACTTTCCTTGAGCGAGCCGCAGGAAGCGGGAACCTGCCCTCTGCCGCTCCTTACCGCCTAACTGCGGACGACAGAAGAGGATTTCGGGGCCAGGCGGCCGCGCCCGGGCTGTCACCGGCTGAACGCGTCTGCCAGGATCTTGATGCGGTGGTGGCCATCAAGGGGCAGCTCACGAGGCGGCAATGGTCGGTCCTCCTCGAAGCCGCCTGCCGGATCGGACTGGTCACGCACGTGCTCTGGGTCTGCCAGGCTAACGCCGCTTGCTGGCAGTTGGCACTAGAGGCCGCGGAAGGAGCGCCGGTCCCCGACGTGGCTGAGGTCGAGCGCAGGCTGTGGGTAGCCCACCGCGACTCAGCCCCACTCATCGAGATTGGGCGGCCTGCCACACCCGGCATAAAGCGCATCCTCGAACGGTACTTGGTCGCGCGGTTCGGCCTCAACATCCTGCTGTGCGCTCTGGACGGCGCTGGTCAGACATTCGCGGGGGCTTTGGGGGCGGATGTGGCCCGGGGCACGTCAGCTGCGGAGGGTATCCGCGAGTTCCTGCTCCACGTGGCGGCCAACCGCTGGAATTTGAACGCCCAGAATCCGGCTGGCTGGCTGCGCGCACTCTGTTCGGAAGTCTGCGACGAGTACCCTTCACACGTCTCCGCCAAGACCGGTTCTACCAAGAATCTGCTGGAGTTTGCGATCTATGCGTTAGGACAGCTCAAAACTTCACCGCCGGACAGACGCTGTTACGACCAGGCGTTTCTGCTGTCGAGCGACGAGCGGTCGAATCGGAAACCGCAAGTTGCGCAGCCGGGACCGGCTATGCTGCTCTTTCTGGCCCACGCTTGCTGCTCGACACTGTCCGGGCTCCCGGTCAGTTTGGAGGACTTCAGGCTCTACCTGAGCGACTACGGTCTCCACACTCCCGCTGGCGAACTCCTGACTGGTCGGCTGTGTTCGGACTTGCAGAATCTCGGGCTAGTGGTCGACAGTCCTGATGCGGCCGGAGGCAGATTACTGGTAAAGCCATTTTGACTATGCGAGCACTCGCTACAGCGCTAAAGGACTTCGTCCTAAACACCGTGCAAGAGACGCTCTTGCGGAGCCAGAACAGTAGTATCCGCCTGGTCTTGGTAGGCCCGCCTTTTGAAGCGCTCCAGGAACTGTTTGACCAGCTGACCTTCGGCGGAACTACTGACTGGACTTGCCCAGTCGGGGGCAACAACTACTTGATCCCGGTGCTGCAGGTCAATTACCGCACGAGCACTCCGCCTCGGTCAGGCGTGGTCAGCGTCAGCTGCCGCTGGGATTACGCCGTCACGGTCCGAAACAGCTACGAGCGACTGGTCATTTTGGTCGCTCCGGACGCCGCCGACCGCATACCCGAGTCGCTGACCAACACGACCGAGATTTTCGGCGGCATCCGGCGTAAGACCAGACGGCGCTGGCTGGACACGGTGGTCTGGAAGTATCTGGTCACCCTGATCTCTAATCGAGTGGGAATTGGAAGCGACCAGGTGCTCTTCGCGCTCCGGGAAGTCGCCAAGCAATCGGCGCACTTAGTCCCCTCTGTGCGCGACCGGATCGTCTGGGAGACGGCCGACGTGCTGCTCTCTGGCTCCCCGGGACTTTCCGCCCTCGATTCCTTGGCCCTCGCTTCCGGTTTCCCGGCCATTGGTGCCGGGGGTGGCACTCTTGAAGAGGCCGCCAAGACGCTTGAGCGGCTGGCCCGCGAGGCGGGCAGGCAGGGCATAACGGCCGCACTCAATTCTCTGGCTGGTACTGCGACCATCACCAGCAACGGGCTGGAGCCAGCGGTTGAGCAGCTCAGGCTGCACCTCGTAGGCAACGCACCCTCGGGCATGAGTTTCCAAGAAGCACCTGCCATCTATTACCGGCCGGTCCGCCCGACCCCGGCCTGGTGGAGCCAGCTGACCCAGAGCGTGCTTGCGGCCGCGCTGGACGAACTCTCCCCGCCCAAGCCCGGTCGGCTGGTGTTAGCTTGCGAAAACCCCCTGGTCGTGCTGGGCGGCTTTTCCGTAGTCGCCAACTCGGTGCAGCTGTGGGCGCAGCCTCCGGCCAGAACCGCGCTGGCCAGTGCCAGTTTTTCGCGGGGCGCAAGAGGCGCTGCCACCGCTTTGGCCGCTGATGCGGCCGATCCCTGCCGCGCCACTGACCCTGCGCCGCCCGCTCATGACCGTCCGCTCAGCTATCAGGCGAGCGCACCCGGGTTCAACGACGGGACCATCCGCGTGATTTCCCTTGACTCGTTTGCCTGCGGGGCGCTGGTCGCCGTATCCAATGCTGATGACAATCCGTTCCCCACCCGCACGGCTAGGCAGCCAGATTGGTCCCAGCAGATTCTATTGCCCCGGTCGGGGAATTCCGACGTGACGGTCTTTCACGCTTCCGGTGCCGCCTCGGTGGAAATCGCTCGCCAGGATAGTGCGGAAGCACCGTGGATCCGCCCGGTGGCTTTGGGCAGTTTTGCAACCTCGGTGGCCTTCGACATTGAGGACGGCTCTCGCTACCTGGTCCGGCTTCTGGCCAGCGATGGAACGGAGCGCGCGCGCTTGTCCGTGGCCTTCGTGGTAGAAGAAGCAGGTGACACGCCTGCCACTAGGTTCCAAGCGTTGGTTGCCACCCACCAGCAGAAGGGCCAAAGGGTCGGTCAGGCCCGCGTCGTCGATACCCCGCTGCGCCGCCTGGAGGAGGCATACCTGGAAAGCCCCGATAGCTGGAAACCCGTCTTAGCCTGCTGGCCCTCCGAGCAGTTACCCCAACTGCAGGTTGATTGGACGGATCCCCGGCTGGGCTCGGCGTTTCCTCAGCTGGACCCCCGGCCGACGCTCACCATACCGCCTGCCGTCCAGCAAGCGCGGGAGGCAATCAGGAACTACTTGGCTGCACTCCGGCAGCCGGTGGGAGAAATCTGGTTTGAAGCCACGGCTCTGAGGCCGCTGGTGGAAGTCTACTTGCGCGAATACCAACAGTGGCTAACTCAGTCGCCGATTCAGGCGACCTGGCTGGACAGCATAGCCGTACACGCCGCCGAGCGCAACGAACAGGTGGGCGGTTTTCTGGCCTACCCGGAACCGTCGGTAATCCTGCTTTCTCCGCTCCATCCCCTGCGGTTGGGCTGGCATTGCTGCTCTCAATGGCTATTGGCCGAGGCCCTCAGCAAGCCCTGCCCGGCGGCAGGACTGCTCGATCCGAGCGCCTGCCCAGATCTCGGCTTGTGGTCGCTTCAGCAGGGACCTGATCTTGTGCCGAGGGCCTTCTTATCCGTGGCCTGCGACGAGCCACACTGGGCCGTGCTTTTGAACCGCACGTACCTTGGTCAGCCAGCTATCGACTTGGCCCTCAGGCGCCTGGCCTTGCTCGGACTGGCGACGAGGGGGCTGCCGGGCGGATTCAGCCCGTCTCAGGCCTCAGACAGCGTCGAAGAAGTGGTAAAGCTCTTGCCCTGCCGCACCACCCTCCGTGTGGGACTGGTCGGCAGTCCAGACGAGTCATCAGGATCAGCCAAAGGCCTGCTGTCTTGGTGCTCGCGGAACTGCGACGAGGACCAGGCCGAGGCGGTGGAACCGGCCAACGTGGAAGTGTTCGATACGCGAGGCGCGCGGGAACCGAGCGCGGAGCAGCTGGCGACTCTGGCCGAAGAAACCTCGGAAAGGATCAGGTGGTTTTCCGTCCCCCAGCTGCCTGCGGACGTCCCGCAAGATCTCGTGCTGCTCGACCAGCTTGGCGCTTCCGGGCCAAAGGGAGACAGCGGCGGCTCCCGTACCCCGACTGGTCTGGCCGCGCTCGTGCGTGTCCGCACCCGCGAAGATTCCCGGAACGCGATGCAGATCAAGGAGTCGCGAGTGGGCAAGCCCATGGCTCCGGGCACCGGATTGCCGGGAGTCTTAGCGCAGCTATGCATCGAATTCGAGACACTCGCTGGACGCGACGCAAGCACCTCGCACTTCACCTTCCAGCCTGTTCAACAGGCGATCGGCAACCGACTGACTCAAGCCACCTATGTCGCAGTCACCTCGACGCAGATCGACCCGGCCTGCATCATCCGCGGCACCCGGAACCAGCGGGGCTATTTGTGGAACTACGAGCTGCCGGGAGCGCTCGGGGGTACTGAGGAAAGATCCGGGTACTACCTGATCGCATCCCCGACCGAGGAGATGCTGCGGGCGATCGATCGGTCGGCGCAACTGGTCGCGACCACGCCGCCGCCCGTCCAGAACCTGCTTGACGAGATTTCCCGGCGCGGCATACCGATCCTAAAGCGACTCGCTGCCGGCGGCTCGCAAGCCCGGGGCGAACTGGGTTTGCTGCTCGCCGTTCGGCTATTGCAGGACGCATTTCGCGCGAACGCGCCGCGCTTGGGGCTGCCGGTTTGGAGGGGTCGCTGCATCCACTTGATTCTGGCCGTTGACCCTTATGAGACACCGTTTGAGGGGCTAAGGCAGGCCCTCCGCCTGCAAACCTCGGAGCAGCGCCCTGACCTGTTGGTTTTCGCCGTTCGCCTTCCAGCCGGTCAGGAAAAAATTCGCGTCAAAATCACGCCGGTCGAGGTCAAATTCCGCCAGAACCAAATGCCGGGGAACGACCTGCGCAACGCGCTAGCTCAGGCGGCCAACCTCGGCTTATTGGCCGACAGAATTTGGGTCCAGAGTCTGCCCAATACCCTTTGGACGGTCTGTACGGGAGCCTTACTCGGCCAGATGCTGGAGCTCGCCTTCCGCATTTACGCCGACCCGACCGTGCATGGCAAGCTGCCGGAAAGCTGGACTGACGTGCAGGAGACGGTGATTGCAGCCGTACTGAGCCAGGAGGCAGAGATTACAGTCAACGCCAAGGGGCGGCTCTTGGTCTTTGACCAGTCTCCGCAATCCTCGTGCCTGGACGTCGATGCGGACAATCGTTTTGACACTGCGGTGATCTGTCGCCAAGATGCAAGCACCTTGCTGACGGGCAGCGGCGCGCTGTCCGCGCAAGCTGAGCAAACTCTGGCCCTGCTTGACTTTTCGTTCCCCGACTGCGGCGCTAGCGAGGCCAGCCTTACGGCCAGTGGACAAGCGGACGCTGCTACTGCAACACCTCACACGCAACCGCCTGCGCCCGCAGGCGAGCTGTCCCCTCTCCCCCCGACTGAGGTGGCAGCGCCAGCAGTCGCTTCCCTGGAACCGAGCCCTGAGGCTCCGGCCGGGTCTTCGCCGGTCCCTGCAGCGGTCAGGCAAGCAGTGAGGGCTGCTTTTCAAGGCTTCATCGGTAATGAAGCCGCCGTCAGGCGGATTGAGAACGACCTGCTGCGGGCCCTGATCGAGCGGCCTCCACACCTATCCAAGAATTTTCTGTTTACGGGGCAACCCAGCACAGGTAAGACCGAAATTTCGCGGCGAATTGCCGCGGCACTGCAACTGCCGTTCGTCAAACTCGACGGTCGAGGACTCCGGTCGCGAGAACGGCTGTTCGCACTGACCGATGGGGAGTTGACCCAGCAGGGCTTGGCTCCGGCCCAAGTCGGTTCGCAAGCCGGCCTGCCTGTCTTGCAGTACCCCTCGCTCATCGTATTTATCGACGAGGTGCATCTGGTACCACGGCCGATTCAGGAAAGTCTTTTGACTATGCTTGAGGCGGCCGACCGGACCGTAACGCTGGCCGACCGCGTTGCCGTGATGGATCTGGCCACTTTCCTGTTTGCCACCACCCGAGCCTCAGACCTCGATCCCGCTTTTCGCAGCCGTTGCAGCGAGGTGCAGCTCAAGGAGTACACCAGGGAGCAGGTGGCGGCGATCGTCGGCTTGCACTTTCCCGAGGACTGGCCCGAGTCGATCTATCTGGCCATCGCGCAGTTGGGCAGACGGGTGCCGCGAATCGCGCTGGAACTGGCCCAAGAGTTGGAAACGGCGATCACCGTGGCCGAAGATACTAGCCTCACGGTGACCCATCACCTGGAACAGGTCAGGCAGGCGAGGGAGTTGGACCCGCTGGGCCTGACTTTAACCGACTTGGAGTATTTGGCCGTGCTGGCCCGCGAGAATCGTCCGATCGGCGAGCAGCCGCTTGTGAACCTCCTCGGCACCGTTGACCGGGACCGGGTTGTGGACGAGATAGAGCCTTTCTTGCGTTCCCTTGGTTTTATTCGCTTCGGTGCCCGCGGCCGGGAAATCACCGAGGAAGGCAGAGACTACTTGATGGAGCGAACCCGCAATGGCGCACTTGGCTAGAAGCCGGAAAAGCTGCGCTAAGTGCGCCAGGCGGCTTCCTTCGGAGACCCGGCTGGCAGTGTTCCGCCAGGCCTTGCTTGATTGGTGGCAGATTCACGGGCGTCGTTTTCCCTGGCGGAAGGCTAATGGTTCAGACTACTCCACGGCGATTTCGGAGATTCTGCTGCAACGCACCCAGGCCGAACAGGTCGCCAAGGTCTTCCAGCAGTTCGTCACGTTGTACCCGTCGTGGGACCGACTGGCGCAGGCCAGTGAGGACCAATTGCAGAACCTGTTGCAACCGCTGGGCCTGTGGCGCCGCCGAGCCTCCACTATTCTCGCCTTGGCGCATGAAATGAAACGCCGTCACGGGCAGTTTCCCGCCGAGCGGTCAGAAGTCGAGGCACTGCCAGGAGTAGGTCAGTACATCGGCAACGCCATCCTGCTTCTGTGCCATGATCAAGCTCAGCCCCTGCTCGACGTTAATATGAGCAGGGTACTGGAGCGCAACTTTGGGCCGCGGCAACTGGTAGACATTCGATATGACCCGTATCTCCAGGAGCTTGCTTCAAGAGTCGTAGCCAAGGGAGACGCCAGAGCGCTCAATTGGGCGATTTTAGATTTGGCGGCCCTCGTCTGCCTGCAATCGGGGCCGCGCTGTTCCAGCTGTCCGTTGGTGTCCTCCTGCCGGTTTGGCCGTACGCAGGCTGCCGAGCTGCAATCGAGAAACGCCAGACCGAAGCATTGACTTATGGCCAAGCAGAATGGCGCAGGTGTAAGTGCACGAGATTCTCCTTCACGAAATTTGCTGAGTTCTGCCAACGACAAAAACACGCAGGAATTGCGTATCTACAAAATTATCTACAGGGCATTTTTCGGGCTTTTTGGGGCAGGAGCCGAAACGCTAGAAAACAAAGGCTTTAAGCTGGTCGGGGCAGAGGGATTTGAACCCCCGACTCCCTGCTCCCAAAGCAGGTGCGCTACCAGGCTGCGCCATGCCCCGACTCTCCGTGTATTGGGCGTAGTGTAGCATGAGCCCGGTCGGGCGATAAAGGCGACAACAACGTCCCACCCACGGGCGACAACGCCGTCATGTCCACAGGCAACGACCGCGTGATGTCACAAGCGACGACGGCGTGATGTCAGAGGCGACGACGGTGGGGTGTCCACAGGCGACGGCGGCGTGATGTCGACAGGCGACAGCAGCGTCGCAGTCCACGGGCGACGACCGCGTGTGTCCTTGATTGCCAAGGCCGACAAGGCTGACACGTGGCTTCTGTTCTGATCCCGCCGGCGGCTCGGTCTCACAAGAGACACGGGCACGTGCCAGGACTTCACAAGAGACACGGACACGTGCCAGTCCTTCACAAGAGACGCGGGCACGTGCCAGGACTTCACAAGAGACACGGACACCTGCCGATCCTCCGGCCCTGGCCTTCCAAGGGATAATTAGCGGCCGGCCGTCTTGACGCGGGCTGTCGACCCCGCCTGAGCGGTGCCGGCCATAGGTTCGGCACGCCCGCCCAGGCAACGAGCGAACAGGGCCTCAACGCGCGCGAAGTAATCCAGTTGATTCTCGCGTCGAAAGAAGTGGCCGTCCCCCTCATAGAGGACTGCCTCCGCCTGCTGTCCCCTTTTTTTCACTTCCGCCACGAAGGAGTCAAGGTCGCCTGGCGGAAGGGCAGCATCCTGATCTCCCCAGGCCACCAGAAAAGGGCGTATGACCCGGTCGACGTGAAAGGAAGGCGAGACGCTCCGGAGGACTTCCGCATCCTTCGGGATCTCGGGATCCCCGATGGTAGTGCGCAACCAGGCATTGCCAGGCGTTTTCGGGAAGTTGTTGAGAAAAGCCACGAGGTTGGCCGTCGTGGAGGAAGCGGCCGCGCAGGCGAAAAGATCGGGCGTGAGAACGAGCGCGGCCAGAGCCACGTAGCCTCCATAGGAATGGCCGATTACGGCCATCCGGTTGGGATCCGCAACTCCGGACCTGACGACCCAGTGGACTGCATCGACGATGTCGTTCTGCATCGTCCCTCCCCACTGCTTGAAACTGGCAACCTTGAATTGACGCCCGAAGCCGCGTGAGCCGCGGAAGTTGACCCGCAGGAAAGCATAGCCGCGATTGGCAAACAGCTGGCCGGTGTTGTCGTACCCCCACGCGTCCCTCAGGTACGGTCCGCCGTGAACCCAGACCACGAGCGGCAGTCTCCGAGCGGGGACTCCGACGGGGAGAGTCAAGTAGCCGTGGATGCGGAAGCCGTCGCGCGCTTTGAACGAGATGGGCTTGACGCGAGCCAGCGGGAGGCCAGCCAGGTGCGGCTGTTCTTCGAAAAGCAGCGTGGCGCGGCGAGTCAGCCGATTCCACAAACAGGCCCGGGGTGACGAGTGGTCGTCACCGATCCACATGAGCCATCTTCTGTCCGCCAGATCCCTGCTCGCGATGTTGACTTGCCGTCCCGGGTAAATTCGACGCATCCGGCGCAGATCTGTCCCGACTGATGGGTCAATCGCTTCCCACCGGCGAGGATCGCTCAGAAAGGACACGGCCTGAACGGCGCCTGTTCGGGGTTGAAGAAGGACCTTCTCCACATCAAGGTCGTTGGCGGTGGCGATAACGTGCTCTTTGCCGTTCTCTATCGTCCGGGCTATCAGCCTCGCCTTGTCGGCGCCGATGTCGGAGCGCAGGAGCAGGGCCGTGCCGTCCTCAGTAAATGCCTCAATCGCCAGGTTATAGCTGGAATCGGCGGTCATCCAGCTGCGCCACGGGGCAGAGGGCCCATCGCGGACCAGCACTTCGATCCCGCCGTTCTCCGTCGTGCGCTGCGCGGCGCGGACCACCAGCGCCCTGTCCGCAAAAAACTGGTAGCCCGGCACTCTCCCCGGATTCTTCGTGTCGAGAACGGCTGTTCCGGTTATCAGGTTGATGCGGTAGACATCGTCTTCCTGCGTGTTTGGCAGCCTCGCGCTTAGAAGCAGTTCATCCGGTGCGGCCGGGCGCGCCACAGGACTCATGAAAGTGGCGCCGTCGACGGCAAAAAGGATCCGCTCCTTGCCCGACGCGATCTCAACGCCAATCAGGCGCGACCCCGTGTTCTTGCGAAGCTCGTAGCAGACGAGGCCGTTTTCCGCCCACAGATAGGATGCGACACCGGGAGCTGGGGCTTTCGTGAGCCGGCGGCTGCCCGCCCCGTCGAGGTCGCGAATCCATACCTGGGGGGTCCCCGCATCATCCGCCGCGATATAGGAAAGCCACCGGCCGTCCGGCGAGAGCCCGAGCGACTGCATCGCCGCCGGCTTGGGAAATAACACGTCGCGGGGAATCAGGGGCGGAAGCTCGGCGTGAGCGACCGAGACGGCACTTACTATAGCGAGCAGTATAAAAACGGCCGTAAGCGTCACGACGCCGGGACGGGCCTCCCGCTTGCTTCGCGGGACAATTTCATGGGTTTGTCTCATTAAGTCCTCCGCACTTTGAGACTCTGGGTCGATTACGGCGCCAGTGTGAGCGTGTGTCGCGCCGGACCGGGAAGGAAAGGCATGGGCTTCCCCGACGCCCACGCCTCGTGGCCTTTCCGGTAATACCTGGAAAGGAAATGGCCGCTTTGGCCGCCCGGCATGTGGAACAGCCCCTCCTCCTCGTGCCCCGGAGAGACCGACAGCCTTTCGGATGCTCCCGAGCCCGGCGACTGGAAGCGCGGCATATGCGAGTCACCGGGCAGCGATTCTGTCTCGATATCGAGCCATCGGCCCACGAGTGGAATCCCCTGGCTCAAAGGATGTCGTACCGCGACCCGATTACGCTCCCCCCAGGTCGCCTCAGGTGCAGTAAGCCCCTGGGCGCTTAGATCCGCCATGGTCTTCTCCAAGGCTGAGACAAGGAGGCCTTCATAACTTTCAAAAGCGGGGTTCAGCAAATGCATGGGCTTCTCGTTCAGCAGGACCCAGACGCAGTGCTCCACCTGGCGAGTCGGGTATTGGAATTCACGGTCGATTTTCTTGCACCGGTCAGTCAGGGGAGCGAGGAGCAGCTCCAAACAGGAGCTCCGAAAGCCGCGGACCAGGCGGTATCCGGCCGAATCGATCGAGGCTCGTCCGCCCCAGTTTTGAACCAGGCGTCGCACCTCGCCGGCGCCTTTCACACGAGAGATGCCCGACAGCTCGAGAGTCGAGAGCAACAGCTCGCGCCAGCGGCGCAGGAAGACCGCCCGATTGTCCAGTTGAATGGCGAGCATGTCTTCTGGACCGAACCTGCTCTGCGCCTGCAGGTCGTCGCGAATCTGCCGGGCCCGGGCACCGAGGTCCACATCCCACGGGCCAGCCGACAGGTAAGCCGGGCTGCCGGCAACCCGATTGTTGGCTGTCCATATCCGTCCCTCCGGAGGGCTCTCCACCCGGGGGTACTCGCTGCCTTTGACGAAGCCGTCCCATCTCTTGCTCCCGTCAGCCCACGACACTGGCAGGCGACCGTCAAATCCCACTCGATGGGGAAGCCGGCCAATCAGGGTCCAGCCGATACGGCCCGCGCGGTCACCAACGACGAAATTCTGGGTGGGAACGCCGCAGCGAGGGGCGATGGCCAGGGCCATTTCGACATCGCCGGCCTGCTCCAATTCCAGGATCCCAAGGTCCACCGCCGCGGGCAGCTGTCCGATCCAACGCACGACCCTTTTCTTCGAGCCTTGGCTTGCCGGCAGAACCGGGCCCCAAATGGTGGTCTCGATCGCCATCTCTTGGTCAGCGCCTCCCCTGACGCGCAAAATCTCCACCTGCTTCCGAAACGGCAGCCATCCGCCGGGTGTTCGGTAAAGCCGCGGATTATCAGGCGAAATCTCAAGGAGGATCAGGTCTGTCAGGTCAAGCGTGCTGTTGGTGAACGTCCAAGCGATGCGCCGGTTGCTGCCTACGATTACGGCTGGCACTCCAGGGATAGTCACGCCCGTGATATCAAGACCGCCATCACAGATGATCCGCATCCGGTACCACGTATTCGGAAGCCGCAGCCCCAGGTGCATGTCGTTGGCCAGGAGAGCAGACCCGGAGGTGGAGAGCTTGCCGTCGACCGCCCAGGAGTTGCTGCCCGCCACAAAATCGACGGACGGGCCCCAGGTTGTGAGCAGACAAGGGTCCTGCGGCCCCGTGGCCGGCAGGATGCCGGCGCTCGCGGGCGGGAGGTCACTGAACGAGAATTCCTCGGCCGAGGGGATCGCCGGCAAGGGAGAATCGGTGGCGTCGATAGCGGCGTCCCACTCCGTGCCCGCAGGGAGGAAGAAATCAAAAGCTTTCGGCGGGAGGATCTGGGCGAGCAAAGACATGTCCGTTTCCTGCCGTCCCCGGCTGTCCTGCAGGAAAAAGAACATGGCATACCCGACCAGAAGGCAGTCTTCAGGCAACCACGGCGCGGGCTGACTCCTCAGGATCAGGTACTCGGGAGGCCGGGCGCCGAGGGCCGCCAATCCGGCGTTGACTCCTTCGGTGTAAGCTCGGGCCAGCTCAAGGTGAGAGGCCGGCATACGGCGGATCGCCTCGCGCGCGGCAGCCCGCAACCGATGCAGTCGAAACCGGCGATCAGCGTCCAAAACGGCGGGACCAAGCAGCTCGGCCAGCTCCCCAGCGCCCATCCGCCGGGAGAGATCCATCTGAAAGAAGCGATCTTGCGCGTGCAGGAAGCCGGTCACGCGAGCCGCGTCCACCCGACTGCGCGCCCTTATCGTCGGCACGCCGAGATCGTCCCTTTCTACCACGGCGCGGTCCTTGAGACCGGGGAGCTGTCGTGTCCCGTCGAGCTCCGGCAGGCTTGCCCGAAGGACCACGTAGAAGACAGCACCCGCGACTGTCAGGAGACTTAGAACTGCGGCCAGCGACCAGGGGACGATTCGGAAGGTCCGGCGGGGTCGAGCGCTCATGCCGAGGATGATACGGAAAATTCGGGCAATGAGAAACAGCTTCCGATAGATTTTCACCTGTGGCGGCGGCTGCCCGGTCCGGTTGCGACCGGGGAGGTGCTTTCGGCAATGCTCAGCTCTTTCCCGCTTCCTTCCTGGCCGTGGAGAAAAACTCCTTCTGCATCTGGACGATCAGGCGGCTGCAGGCGAGCACGGCAATCAGATTCGGTATCGCCATCAAACCGTTCAGGGTGTCCGCTACATCCCACATCAGATGCAGACTGCCGACGGCCCCGAAATAGGCGAGAATGACCCACAGGACGCGGTAAGGCAGCGCAACTTTCGCTCCGAGCAGATACACGGCTGCCGTTTCTCCGTACCAGGACCATCCGATCAGGGTGGAAAAAGCGAAGGTCAGGAGGGCGATCGTGATCACGACATCTCCCCACACCCCGGGGAGGCCTGTCTCAAAAGCCTTGGCGCTCAGGGCGGCGCCGGTCAGTCCGGAATGCCAGGTATCGGTAGCGAGGATGACAAAACCGGTAGTGGTGCAGACCAGAATGGTATCGACAAATACCTCGAAGATTCCATAGACCGCCTGACGGACCGGGTGATCGGTGACTGCGGCTGCGTGCGCCATGGGAGCGCTGCCTAATCCAGCCTCGTTTGAGAAAAGACCTCTCGCCACGCCGTAGCGGATCGTGTCCCGCACCACCGCCCCGCCGAACCCTCCCACCGCTGCATACCCTGAAAAAGCCGAACCGAGAACCAGCGAAAGGATGCGCGGCACGTCAGTAATGTGAGTCACGAGCACGAACAGCCCCGCCAGCAGGTAGGTGATGCACATGAACGGGACGAGAATCTGCGTCACCTCGGCAATTCTCCGGATTCCTCCCAAAATGACCAGCGCCGTCAGAACGGCGATGGCAATGCCGGACACCCACGTGGGAATGTTAAAGGTAGAGAAAATGGCCTGGGACACGGAATTCGCCTGGACCATATTGCCGATCCCGAAGGCCGCGGTGGCGGTGAGAAGCGCGAAAGTCGTGCCCAGCCAAGGCATACCGAGACCCCGTGAGAGGACGTACATGGCGCCTCCGCGCATCGTCCCGGTCTCGTCAGGCTGCCGGTACCGGAGCGAAACCGCCACTTCTACGAACTTCGTGCACATCCCGAGGATTCCCGACACCAACAGCCAGAACAGCGCCCCGGGCCCTCCCAGGAATATTGCGGTCGCGACCCCGGCGATGTTGCCCACGCCGACAGTCGAAGCCAGTGCAGTAGCGACCGCCTGGAAGGGGGACACCGTGCCCTCACCCCGGCCCTTCTTGAAGGCTTTTCCAAGAACCTCCCTCAATGCAAATCCGAGCTTTCGGAACTGGACACCTCGAGTCAGGACCGTCAGGTAAAGTCCCACTCCCAGCAGGACGACAATCATCGCCCAGCCCCAGATAAGGCCGTTCAGCCAGCGATGGAAATCAAGCAGAGCCTGTGCCATGGATTCTCCCCTGAGCACGCTGAGAACGCCTTACACACCCCGCGCAGGCAGCGGCGGCAAAGCGGTCGTTTGGCCGCCACAGAGCCACACCGCTGCGTGCTAAAGGCGTTCTAGCCGGCGGCGCTGCAAGGACCGCGGTGCTCCAACCTTGAATTGTAGCGGCAACGGGCCAAAGAACAAGTCGCTTTCAGTCAAAGACGCCGTAGACCAGCGTAAAGTACAGGTTTCTCCCGGGTTCGGGTACCTTGGTCATCAGACGAAACGGGTCACGCTGAAACGAGAAATGCTCGTAGTAGAAACGGTTCGCCAGGTTGTCCACTCCGATGGCCAGCTTGAGTTTCTTTGTGTGCACTCCGGCTTTCAGGTTCACGACCGAGTATGCGGCCGTCGGACTCTCTTTCAGCTCGGCGTCGATTCGCCTTTGAGAACCGGCCAGAACGTTCTCCACCTCGCCGAAAAACCTGCGTTCCCCGTAGCGCAGCGCCGTCCTGACCCGCAAGGGCGGCATTTCCGCCAGGTCACGATCAAGGATCCCCGAGGCTGGACGCGGCTCTTTGATCCCCCGAGCATAACACCCGCCGCCCGTGAGCAGCAGTGAGGGGATGATCGCAAAACTATAGGCCACTTCTCCGCCGTAGATCTTCGCCTCTACATTCTCAAAAGAACGGGCGGCAGCGTTAGTGACGCCGGGAACCGCCGACAGCCGGGCTTGATTGTGGATGGTGATGTAATCGTCAAGGCGGCTGTAATACAGTGTCGGCCTCAGCATAAGCCTTCGGTCGCGATACTGGAAACCCAGGTCCACTTCGGTGTTGCGCGTTGGTTCCAGGTTGGGATTCCCGATCCAGTCACTCCCCTTGCGCTTCAGGACAGTGAACCGCTCGGCCGGATCAGGGAAGCGGACCGATCTGCCCACGCCGGCAAACAACTCGAGTCGCAGCGGCAGCGAATAGGAAAGCCAGACATTGCCTGATGGGCCAAAGTCCTCCCGGACCGTGCGTCGATCCGCTTTGTAGGCCCAGTAGAGCTCGGGGTTCAGCCCCTTGCTCCGGGCCTTCATCTGCGCGGCGTCGACTCTTCCTCCCGCCGTTAGCATCAGACGCCTTCCCAGGAAGCGCCGGTATTCTGCGTAAGCGCCCCCGACCCAGGATTCCACGTCTGGAATTATCGGCTGGTGCATCAGCATGCCGCCCGAATTCATGGCATTCACAGCGTTCCAGTTGCGGCGATAGCCCTCAAGGCCGACCAGCAGGCTGCGAAGCTCGGCGTCGATCCGGCCACCCAAGGCCCGCGTGTCCGCGAATGTCGCCATGCTGAAAGAGCCGGCACCACCGGGACGAGTCGTCCGGAATTCATCGGTCATCCAGTGCTTGACAGTGGTGAAGTAACCCTGGACTCGGACCCTCTCGAAGACGGGCGAAATGTTCTCGATACGATAGACCGCGTTCAGACGATCGGCGTCATCGTAAATGGCGTCCATGAGCAGGTAGGGATAAAGGACGAGATCGCCGCGCTGCCGGCTGTAGCGCAGTTCGAGCTTCTGATTCTCGAGAGTCGCGTAGCCGAAGTTCAGCCAGGTGGCGCCCACTTCAAAGGCGCGCTGGTCTTTGGCTGCAGAGACATAGTTGGCCCAGTCAACAAAGCTCTTCCCGCGCGCATCCCTGTAAGGGTCAGACATCCGGAAGGAATGCCCGACGAGAGCCTGCAGGCGGCTGGTCGAATAAGACGCGGTGCCCGATAGGTTGAGGAAACCAAACGAGCCGGCGGATACCGCCGGAGTCGCCCGAAAACCCGGCGCGGGCGCCTTGTTCACGATGTCGATGACACCGCCCAGGCTCCCCTGGTGTTGAACGTCAAAGACTCCCTTGGTGACCTTGACGTGCTCGATCTCCGAGAAATCGACATGAAAGGAGGGAGGATCCATGTTGTTAGGGCAGGCGCCGTAAATGCGTGCCCCGTCAATGGTCACGTTAAGGTTATCCTGCTGAAACCCGCGGAGCACGATGTCGTTGGCAATGGCGCCCTTTCTGATCTTCCATACGCCGTCCAGCTTGCTCAGCGCCTCGGCCACGTCCCTGGCGCCGCTTTCCCGCACCTCGCGTATCTCCAGCACTTCCTGGAAGTGTGCCGTTTTGGTTTCTGGCTCGGCCTCGAGCAGCGGCGCCTTTGCAGTTACGGTCACTTGCTGATCAGGCACTTGAACGACCAGGACGGCGTCAAAGGTGGCCGGAATGTCGAGCCTCACTTCAACTTTGTCACGGACAAATGGTCGGAATCCGCTCGCCGCGATCATCACCGAGTAAATCCCGGGCGGCAGGCTGAGAACATAACGGCCGTCTTCCCCGGTCGAGGTGGTGTAGACCGCATCGGTTCTTACGTTATTGAACTGCAGTCGGGCGGAACCGATCACTGCGCCCGACGGATCGGATACCTGGCCGGACAGCGTGACCAGCGGGAGCGGCTGAGCGGCCGCGGCCGTCGCCCAGAACAGGAGTAATACCAGGCTTCTCATAGGGAACCCCTTTCCCTGACTAGTTTTCGCGTTGATAAACCGGACAAAAGGCGAGATCAGACAGGCGGGGCCCGTTCCTGCTCAGAAGGCAGGCTGTTGTCGGGCAGCGCGTGGTCACGGCTCAAGGCTCGCAGGCCGTGCGCACCGGAAACCTCGATCAACAGCCGGTCTTTCAGGACGGCCTGGATCTTAAACCCAAAAAGCGGTTGCAGGCCCGCCGCGGTACAAGGGCACTTGTGAGCATTTGCCCGGACGACTGCCTGAAACTTCACGGGGGGCCGGCCCAGGTCCCGGTTTGGGGGAGGGAGACAACACCGGCAGGCCCGTCCGTCGGTTCTGCAGCCGCAGCTGCACTCTGCCTCGGACTCACGGCTTGAAAACAGCGGCGGCCAGCTGAAACCCAGCAGCACTGTCATGACGAGAAGGGCGGTCAGCCGGCGTCGCATTTTCGTGTCCACAGGTGTTTCCCCCGGGAGCGCCGCCCTTGGTCAGGCGCTCCCCGGGGTGGCTCGTTGCTGGAGCGGTCTTTTTAACCAGCATATACGAGAATCGGTTGAAGTTCCTGTTCGGCAACAAGTCCTGGGGGATCTATTCCGCTCCGGCGGGGTTTGTCTTAGAATTGGGGCAGATTGCGAAAGTGGCGGAATTGGCAGACGCGCTGGACTTAGGATCCAGTGGGGAAACCCGTGGGGGTTCGAGTCCCCCCTTTCGCACCAACGGTTTGCGGCTGGACGTTTTCGGCCCGTTTCCGCTTGCGGCTCTGTCACGCGTTCTAGCCCCCGCCGCGGTTGGCTGCGGGGTTACCGTTAGGCGGTTTCGAAATGCGTATAGAGTGCAGGGCCATGCCCGGCCATGCCGCCGTTTTGTAGTCGCCGCACTCCGAAAGAGCGCTCGCAACTACCGGCGCTTCAGAGGCACGGGTATCCAGAAGCGCTCCGTACTCACGGAAGATGCGTGTAAGCATCAGTCTCGTTGCCGCGCACTGCTGTTCCAAGAGGGTTCTCGACCTCCACGGTTTTCCCCCGAGAAACTGAGCCTGAGGTCGTTTGATATACTGCCGCGATGCAATCGTCAGGTCTGGACCAACGGCAGAATCTCGCTATGGAGGCGGATCTGATCCTGCTGCACGCCCCTTCCGTCTATGATTTTCGAGACCGGGATGACATACTCTTCGCCTATCTGAGCGATTCGGACAGCGTGAATGTTTCGGCTGTCTTCGAGATGTTTCCGTTGGGTTTCTTCTCGATCAAACAACGCCTGCGTGCCGAGGGGATCAAGGCGGAGATTGTCAATCTCGCCTCGTTGATGCTGCAGCACCCCCGCCTGAATGTCCCGCGGCTGATCGACCGGCTTAAAGCCCCGGTCTTCGGCCTTGACCTTCACTGGATGGCCCACTGCCATGGCTCTCTTGAGGTGGCGCAGCTCGTACGCCGGGCTCACCCCGAGGCCCTGATTCTGTTCGGCGGGCTGTCCTCCACTTATTACGCACGTGAGTTGATGGCCTATCCACAGGTCGATGTCGTGGTTGAAGGCTACGACACCTTGGAACCCCTTGTGCGGTTAATGAGCAAGGCGCTTCGCGGAAGCCGGGATTTCCGGGAGATTCCGAATTTGTGGTACAGGCGAGCGGACGGAAGCGTGATAGCCACCGGATTCACGCACAAGCCGGCCAGGAACTGTAACGATGTCACTGTGGACTGGTCTTTCTACAGCCGGTCGAGCGGCTCCCTCATCGTCAGTCCGGCTATCATGACTTTGCCTAACGCCGGATGCACTCATGACTGCCCCTGGTGCGGGGGATCGCGCTTTGCCTATCAGAACTTCATGGGTCTGAAGAAGACTGTGATCCGGAAGGACAACCGCCGGGTTATCGAAGAGCTTGCGACCCTCGGAGAGGCAGCCACCCGGACCTCGATTCACGCCATGCAGTGCTACTCAGAAACGGCTGATCGGCTTGGTGAATTTCTTCGCGAGGTGGGGAGACTGAAATACCGGGCCTTGTACGTGGAGCAGTTCGATTTGCCAAACGACCGGATGCTGCGAAAAATGGGAGCGAGCGGAAAAACTCATTTGCTGCTTTCGCCTGAATCTCACGATCAGACGATCAGCCGGCTTTCCGGTCGTGGCAGCTATAGCATGGCGGAGCTGGAAGAATGGATTCCGCGAGCTCTGGGCCAAGGGATTGCGAGCATCCTGGTCTGGTTTTTCATCGGCATGCCTCGCCAGACTCCTGAGTCCGTCGCCGGGACGGTCGCTTACTGTAAGAGGTTGCTCGAGAAGTTCCGTGGAAAACCGGTACTGCCTCTGGTTTGCCCCATGGTTCCATTCCTTGATCCCGGTTCACGGTTTTTCGAGGAGCCGGAGAAACATGGCTACACGGTCCTGTTTCGTTCGCTCGAAGACCACCGAAAGGCGATGGTGGAGCCGCTCTGGCACCGCAGACTCAACTA
Source organism: Acidobacteriota bacterium (assembly GCA_041946865.1). Taxonomy (GTDB): domain Bacteria; phylum Acidobacteriota; class UBA6911; order RPQK01; family RPQK01; genus RPQK01. The sequence goes on from JBHGBF010000041.1 coordinate 19,941, forward strand.
CCAGACCGCTTGGATGAGCCGGAAGCAGATACTGGATGTGACGTACGAATCGGTGAGGCAACTGACGATCGCAAAAGGGGAAGCCGGGGTCCTTCCTGGTTCATTTGCAGCTCGAGTGCTCAGCGTGATAGACGAGACGAAACGACTGCTGCAGGAGATCGAAACCAGTCTGGAGCGCACTGGAGGGCTTGACGGCTCACATCGGAGCGCCATCAAGACGTACAACCGTGATGCTCTCGCGTGCTCGACGGATCAAATCATACCAATCTCCCGTCCGCTCGGCGGGCGCTGGTTTGACGACTTCACGGTCCCCGGGCCCCTGCTCGCCGAGCTGGAAACGTGATACCGTTCACCCTGAGGCGCGCGTTAAACTCAGGCCCAAAAGAGGCTGAAGGAATCCCAGGCGAACCACTGCTCGGGATGGAGAGCGATTATCTGTGAGGAGCGTTCTACGACTGCCTGCAGATCGGGTTGGGCATTCCCGCTGATCGGGACCTCGGGCTGAATTATGAGTCGTTGACGGGAAGGATCGCGGTTGTCACGGACTACGAAATAGGGAATAACCGCCGCCCCGGTCTTTTCGGCCAAGGCAACCAAACCACCTGGGAAGCGGCAAGGTCTCCCTAGAAAATCGACCGTGTGATTGCCGTGGACCAGGTGCGGAGGCACATCGATCGCCATCGACACGATCTGGCCGCGACTCAGCAGGGAGAAAGCGATCAGAGTGCTCGCCGTGGAGGATTCGGGCGAGTAAACGCCGTCTTGCGAGTCGATGAAGATAAGAGGATGTCCCATCTTCCTCGCCATCCATCCGGTTTTGAACCGGGCGTACTTTTGAAAGGCGGATGGAAAAGACCGATCCTTGCGCGAGTCACGGGACACCTGGTGGAGGTCATATCCGCTAACTGACAACGCCAGTACGGGGGCACAGACCGATCCGAAATGGGCAGTGTAAAGGAGGACTCCTCGCCCTCGCTTGAGCGACTCGGCCAGGAGCTCCAACCCCTCGAACTTGAAATATTCCGCGATGTTGCCGGCGTGCCAAAAGGGGAAGTAGTACGCATCAAGGTCTTCACAGACGATCTTCTCGAAAACGTGAAGTGCGATTTGCTCCCGGGCTTCCTGAGAGAGTCTGCCCAGGGAGGGGGCAGAATCCAGCATAGTAACGATCCGCTCGAAATTCGCCTGGCGCGTGAGACGAAGCCGGCGCGCATGAATACGGGCAAGCCGGAATGACAGCCTGCGCGGAAGGGCGGCCAGGGCGGGAAGAGTCCCGAAATAGTAAACCCAGTCTGGAACTCTCCTGTAGCGCTGCTCCACAACGCGGCAGATTATACCACCGGCTATTGCTCAGACCTGCCCCGTGTACCCCCTTTACCTCTCTCCGCTTTAGTCGTTACCATGGCCTCACTTATGGAACACAGAAAACTTGGGACGAGCGGGTTGGAGTTGCCGGTTGTGACATTCGGCGCCTGGGCCATCGGCGGTCTGTTCTGGGGCGGGAACGAGGACAAGGAAGGGATTGCCGCAATTCACGCCGCCCTGGATCACGGTATTGACGCCATTGACACCGCGCCGGTTTATGGATGCGGTCATAGTGAACAGCTGGTCGGTCAGGCGATCGCCGGCCGCCGAGACAAGGTCAGGCTGCTGACCAAGTGCGGTCTCCGATGGGATGACACCGAAGGCGGCGAGTTCTACTTCAAGCTGGAAAATACACCGGACGGCACGCCCGTCACTGTCTACAAGAATGTGACCGCCAGGTCCATCCTCACTGAGTGCGAGCAGAGCCTGAAACGCCTCGGAACCGACTACATCGACTTGTACCAGGTGCACTGGCCGAGTAAGACGGCCCCGGCGGAGGAGACCATGAGCGCCCTGAGCAGACTCAAGGAGCAGGGAAAGATCCGGGAGATCGGGGTCAGCAATTACAACAGCAGCCAACTGAGAGAAGCGCTCAAGCACGGAGCGGTCGTTTCCGATCAGGTCAAGTACAACCTGATCGAGCGCGACATCGAGAAGGACGAGCTGCCCGCCTGCCGGCAATCGGGCATCGGCGTCATTGTATACAGCCCGATGGCCATGGGACTTCTGACCGGGAAAGTCACGCCGGACCGGGAGTTTGCGGCCAGCGACATTCGTAGTACCAACCCGCTGTTTTCCCAGGCCAATCGGCGGAAAGTCCTGGAAGCGCTGGATGCGATCAAGCCCATCGCCGCGTCTCACGGTGCGAATTTTGCCCAGCTTTCGGTCGCCTGGATACTCGCTCAGCCTGGTGTCACTACGGCGCTCGTCGGGGCCAGGAACGCCCGGCAAGTGGCGGAGAACGCAAAAGCGGCAAGTATCAAGCTGGCGGATTACGAGGCCGGCGAAACCCGAAAGGTCTTTGCCGGCTTGGGGGATCTGCGTAAGAGACCGTGACGGGTATCGGGGCGGCGCGCGGCTTGGCGCTTTTGTCCTACAAGAAAAAGGGAGGAAATGCGACATGATCGACGCGACCGAGGCGCGTATACTGAAGTCAAGATAGAACGATTGATCGTTCAGCGTTGACGCGTGAAAGAGGGGTGGCTAAACCAGCCACCCTTTTTTTGTGCCCGCGATTCTCAGACCCGGTTCATTCCTGCCTCAGGGCCTCGAGATCGATTCCCAGCTGCTGGCACTTCTTATAGAGATGGCTGCGCTCGAGGTCCAGGCTACGAGCAGTCTCCGTCATCTGGAAATTGTGCCTCTTCAATTCAGCCACAAGCACTTCCTTTTCGAACGCCCGTACCCGGTCGGCCAGCGGGCCGCTCGACGGTGACACTCGCGCCACAGCGGGCCCGCTCGGCAGAGCCAGGCGCACGGCCGCCAGGTCGACCTGGGAATCCGCCAGTAACAGCAGCCTTTCCACGACGTTTCGTAATTCGCGGACATTGCCCGGCCAGGAGTAGCGCCGCAGCTCCTCGATGGCCTCGCGCGCGAAAGGCTTCGGCTTCCAGCCGTTGTGTTCGGCGACTTGCCTGCTGTAGTACTCGACCAGGACGGGAATGTCGTCCGGCCGTTCGCGCAGCGGCGGAAGGACGATCGGAAAGACATAGACCCGGTGATACAAGTCTTCGCGAAAGGCGCCTTTCCGGACCAGCTCCTGCAGATTGCGGTGAGTGGCCACAATCACGCGCACGTCAACGCGGATTCTGCGATCGCCTCCCACGCGCTCAATCTCGCCTTCCTCGAGGACCCTGAGGAGTTTCGCCTGCATGGCAGACGGCATGTCGCCGATCTCGTCCAGAAACAGCGTCCCCTTGGCTGCCTGTTCGAATTTTCCCAGGTGCCGGCCCACGGCGCCGGTAAAAGATCCTTTTTCATGGCCGAACAGCTCGGACTCGATCAGCTCGGCGGGAATGGCGGCGCAGTTGAGCGTGACGAAGGGGCCGTTGCGGCGCGGGCTTCGCTCATGCAGGGCCCGGGCGACCAGTTCTTTCCCGGTGCCCGTCTCGCCCTGAATGCAGACCCGGGTTTCACTGGCCCCCACCCGGTCTATCTGGGCCATCAGGCGCGCCATGATGTCGCTTGACCACACGATCTCGTGACGCCCGACCCGCTGCCGCAACTGCCGGTTTTCCTCCTCCAGATCCCGTAGCCGCAGGGCGTTCTGAACCGTGATGAGGAGCTTGTCCGTCGAAAGCGGCTTTTCGAGAAAGTCGACGGCGCCGAGCCGGGTGGCTTTGACCGCCATTTCCACGCTCGCCTGGCCCGACACCATGATCACAGGCGTTTTAATTCCCAGTTCCTTCAGCTCGGCAAGAAGGGTCAGGCCGTCTTTTCCCGGCATGACGACATCCGAGAGGATCACGTCAAACGAGCCGGCCTTAATCAGCTCCAAGGCGCGCCCTGCATTGTCGGCGACGGTTGCCTCGTAACCGCTCATGCGGAACGCCCGAGCCAGTGAAGCGAGCGTATTCACGTCATCATCGATGATCAGTAAATGATGCTTAAGTGGTTGAGGCTCCACCCGTGCCTCCTTCGTCCTTCACGGACTACCACGAACCTGACGGAATCGATTCGTGGAAGTCCGTGAAATTCGTGAAAATTCCCTGATCTAGTCGTTTTTCAGCCAGATTCTGAAAATCGTCCCTCGTCCCGGTTCGCTGTCCACGGCGATCCGGCCGCCGTGATCGCTGATGATCGACTGGACGATCGCCAGGCCGAGTCCGGTCCCGTGCTGCTTGGTCGTGTAATAGGGGGTAAAAACCCGTTCGCGTTCCTCGGGTGTCAAACCGACACCTGTGTCCTCCACTTCGAGCAGCATCCCTGTTGATTGCCGGCGCGTTTTTATGACCAGGCGCCCTCCGTTGGGCATGGCGTCAATGGCATTCAGCACGAGATTCTGGAGAACGCGGCCGATGTGCTCCGGATCCGCCCGCACCACGGCCGGGTCCGGCTCGAGATCCATCTGAAACTCGATCCGGTTTGCGGTCCTCGCCGCCAGCTCTGACTGAAACAGTGTCGCCTTCTCGGTCGCGATGCGATTCAAATCGACCGGCTGCAACTCCGGACGCGGCATTTTGGAAAACTCGCTGAACCTGGCGATGATCGTCTTCAGGCTGCGAAGCTCGGCGAGCATCGCGCCCGTGCTCTCCTCAAAGACTTCGTCAAACTGCTCCGGGTGACTGGCCTTCGCGCGCTGCAGGTTCTCGAGGGTGATCTGCAGTGGAAAAAGCGGATTCTTCAGCTCGTGGGCCAGCCGGCGAGCCACTTCACGCCAGGCCGCCACGCGTTCGGCCTGAACGAGGCGGTCGCGCTGCTCGAGCAGTTGATCCGTCATCTGATTGAACGCCCTGGCCAGATCGCCAATCTCGTCCCTGGAATAGACGTAGACGCGGGTGTTCCAATTGCCGAGCGTGACTTTCCGTGCGGCTTCTGCCAGCTTCTGGATGGGTTTCGTCACCCGTCGCGTCGTCCACCACCCGGCGCCCAGGCCGAGAACCACCCCGCCGATGCCGGCGACGAGCCCGGTTACCGCAATAAACCGGCGCAAGTGAACGATCTCGCTACGACTGCTCGCCACCATCAACACGCCCAGAAGCTGTCCGTCGTGGCCGCGCAGCGGGATCGCGTGTATCTGCTCGGAATCCGCGCTGTGTCTTGATCGCCCGACGATGCAAGAAAACTCTTGTCCGGAGCGCAGAACCACGGCTGCAATCGGCTCCAGTCCCGCGTCCTTCTCCCCTTGCGCCTGAAAGCCGGGCAGCAGCCGGGGTGACAGGTCCGATTCGAGGTTCTGATAGGCAGTCAGGCGCATCCCGTTTGGAAGAGCAAGAGTGTCGAGAAAGGCTTTGTCAATTCGTTTTCCTCCCACGATATACCAGCTCGATTCAGCAGCGTTGATTGAAGCGGCCGCGACCAGGGCAATGCACTTCTGGTCGGGCAGGTCCTGCCTGGTCAAGAATGCCGGTTGGCCGGCAAGATGGGGCAGCTCGGCCGCCAGTGGATCGAGATACCCGAAGCGGGCGGGCCAATGTGCCGAAGAAATGATTCTCCCCTGGCTGTCGGCGATCTCGAGGAAGTCCAGCGAATGCTGACCGGCCAGCTCTTCAGCCTGGTTCACGTAAGCCCCTGGATCTGCTTCGGGCCGGCTGAGGTCGATCGCCATGCGCATGCTCGATTCCGACTGTGCGATGGCGCGCACCCGTGCCGCGATTTCCTCGGACCTGCTCGCAAACGTCTTTCGAAACTGCTGGATAAGCGCGAGCCGTCGTTGCTCGCCCAGCTGCTCGAACGCCCGGGTCGTCGTGACCAGAAGGATCCAAGTGCCGGCCGTGGAGGCTGCTACCACAGCCGTCCCGATGATCAGAAGCAGACGGGTCCTGAAGCTCACGGCGCCTCCTTCTGCCCGGGGTTCTCCAACCACACGTTCTCGAGATGAAGGGCCTCCGTCAGGAAGATGTCTTCGGCGCGCTGGTATCGGACGCGCGGACCTGCCGCATAGCAGGCCGGGAGGTGAAACAGTGGAATGACGCGAGCGTCTTTCAGGATCTCACGCTCGGCCTTGAAAACCGATTCAGGCCGGCTCCAGTCCGTTCGCTCCGGCAGACGAAGTCCAAGGCGCGAAACCAGGCCGGCCAAGGCCCACTTCTCGTCCAGCGTGCCGATAGGAATTCGAAGCAGCATGGCAGCCGCCGCCGAAGAGCCGACAGCCGCATCTTGAACCGGGACAGGATGCAGCTTGATGCCCGCTGCCTGGACGTCCAGAGCCAGGCGCTCGCATATGGATCGCGCCAGGCGATCGAAGGCTGGATAACCGACCTGGACTTCGGGTTCCCGGCCCAGAGGCGGGATCAGGGACCGGGCCCGGGCCAGATCCCGGCCGCTGGCGAAGAGAAAGCCGTAGCCGCTTATCCATTGCGGCAATAACGATCCCGCCACCTCCCCTTGACGCTGGAGCAGAACGCGAAGAATAGCATCACGGTCAAAGGCAAGAGCCAGGGCGCGGCGAACGTCCAGCTCCTCGGGTGAAGAAGCCGGCAACGAAAAGGACAGCGCCATCAACTCCAGGGGCCGTGACGCCAGGATCCGGTAGCCGCGCTGCACGGCGGTCCGTGCCTCTTCAGCCGGGACCTCAACCAGGTCGGCGCGGCCAAACTCCAGGTCCATCCACTGGTTCCTCGCCGGCTGTCCCATCTCCAGAACAATCCGGTCGACGAAGGGGCGACCACCCCAATGCCCCTCGAACGCGGCCAAAACGCCTCTCTTGCCCGCGTCCCATTGCTCGATTCGGAAGGGGCCGGTCCCGACCGGGACCCCGTCGGACGCTGACCTGGAAATGGCCCTGTCGGGCATTGCCAGGGCCTGAAGGAGATCAGGTATCGGGTCAGCTGACTCGATCACAATCCGGCCTTCGTACTCGTGTACGACGAACGGGTTTTCGACCGTAGTGAGACAATCGACCAGGACGGAAGCGGTAACCGGAGAGCCGTCATGAAATCGTGCGCCGGGACGCACCGAGAAAGTCCAGCGTCGAAAATCGGGAGAACAAGTCCAGGAAGCGGCGAGGAGCGCTTCCGGAACACCTTGGTCGTTGAGCCCGACCAGTCCCTCGAACACCAGGTGCAGCAGGCGGAGCCGGAGAGCGGCGTCAGCCGGGGCAAACGACGAGGAGGCCGGTTCAAGTTTCGCCAACTGGCCTGCGGCTCGGACTCGTAGCTCCCCGCCATAGGACGGGCGTCGCCCGGCTTCAGCGGTCAGAACCGTCAGGACGATGATGTTAGTCAGCGCAAACCAGCGCCACGCTCCATGCTGCATATTTGCCGCTCTTCAGGTCTCTTGTGACCAGCCTGACCCGGTTCCCTTCATCCGGCCACAAGGCAGTTGAGACACCCTCGAGTTCAAGCCGCTCGCTTCCGGCGACTGGATGGCCCGTCACCCATTGAAAGGCCTGAAGCGCCTCCTGGCCGGCTTCGCTTCCGGTTATTGCCACGATCCAAGTGCCGCACTCCGGGACTTCGGCAGAAGCCAGGTCTGGTCCCCAGCCCTTGGTTCTGCCGATCTCCGCCGGCCGGGAATCGTAGAATCTTGTTTCACCGTCCAAACCAGTCACCGCCCAGAGCGGCGCCTTCGGACCGGCCAGGACCGCGGCGGCGTAAAAGGGCGGCACGCTGGGGGGTGCGCCCTTTGAGCTTCGCAGCTGGTCAAAGTAGTTCCTTCCTGGAACAAGTCGCAAATACGTGCCCGATGCATCTGCCTGTGCAATCGGCCAGCCGGCTCCGCCTGGTTCGCAGGCCAGCGAGTTCCCGGGTTCAAGGGCGGCGTGACACTCGTGTTGCGGCAAATAGACCCGGAGCTCCGCGCCGCTCACCAGCAGCCTGCCTCTCGGGTCCCTCGGCAACTGTTCGACGGCGCTCAGGTCCCAACTGTATTGCTCCTTCCAGCCCTGCTCTTCGTTCCGGAACAAAGAGATTCTCCGGGGTGAGAGGATCAGGGTACTCTGGGGCAGAAGCGCAAAATCAAGAATCGGTTCATCCTGTCGCCACACCAGCGACCTCTGCAGGGACACGCGCCGTCGCGGGGCGTGAAGCGAAGAGCGGGCGGGACAGGGAAGAATGACAGCATCCGGTGTCTCGCCTGCCCGAACCTCGGCAATCAGCAGCCTCCCTCGCAGCGCTTCGCTGAAACTGATCACGATGTTGAGCGCGGCCGGCTCCTGGGACAGTTTGACGCGGCGTTTGTTCAACTCTTCAGCCACAAGCCGCCGCAGCTCGCGCAGCTCGGCGTCGGAAGCGGTCCCCGTTTCCCGGGCGGCCAGGTTGACAGAGCCGGTCATGTCAGGCAAAGCAGAAATCCGCCCCGCCAGGTCCCGGGCGAGCTGTTCAAGGTCGCAGCCCCGCAACTGGGACGCGGCAAAAAAGAGGATCATCAGAACCAAACAGGACATGCCCTTCCGGCGAGTCACGCCGCCGGATTATAACACTGCGCCTGGAAGGGCAGGCGTTACGCTTGTCATTTTCGGCTGCTTCTATTTTGCCGCGGCCACTGCCGGAGCGAGCGTTACCGGTGACGATGGGCCTTTCTTGGGCTCCGGACGCTGGCGAGTTTCTGCTTATCCGGTTGTTTCAGCACGCCACAATATGTTGTGGCTCAACATCGCGTCCTGGAGGTCCGTTAGGACCGACACGTTTATAGAACACCGTGCGTCATAGCGATCCAGGTCCGTAGG
>JBHGBF010000042.1:0-64063 GCA_041946865.1 Acidobacteriota bacterium
GTCCACATTGCACTTCACATCAAAAACGGAGCCTCCAACGGGTTTGCATCACACCCTCGACTTCCTGAAGTTCTGAACAGACGGAGGGGCTAAGGGAGGGAGGGGCGAAGGGAGGAAGGGGCGGGGGGACCCGGTCAGATGTAGGCGACTTCTTTCGGAAGGTCCTTCCCAGACTCGGCTTGAACGACAAAGAGGCTGAGGTTCATCGCAGCCTGGTTGCCCGGAGAGGCTCCCGAAAGTCGCCGGAAAATCTCAAGCAGCTACTTCAGGCTCATCAACCTGGGCCCGGCTGCGCACACTTCGCTGCTAGCCTCCGATTCAAATGGGCGAAAGGCCTCGGCAAAACGCTCGGCCAATTCCGCCGCCTTGCGATCGTAGTCGGGAGGGTCCCGCCAGGTGCTGCGCGGTCTTAGAACTTCCCTGGGAACACCCGGGATCTCTGCGGGGACTTGCAGGCGAAAAACCGGGTCTTCTTCAAACCGGGAGTGGGCGAGGGCGCCCGCATAGACGCTCTGTATCATCGCGCGAGTGAAGGGCAGGTGGATGCGCTTCCCTTCGCCGTACCGCCCACCGGTCCAGCCGGTGTTGACGAGCCAGACCTCTGCGTTGTGACGCGCAATGCGGTCACCCAACATGTGGGCGTAAAGGGTCGGGGAATGAACCATAAAAGGGGCGCCGAAGCAGGCGCTGAAGGTCGCCTCCGGCTCCTTGACACCTCTCTCGGTGCCGGCCACCTTGGCTGTATAACCAAGGAGAAAGTAGTAAATGGCCTGCTCGCGCGTCAGCCTGGCGATGGGAGGAAGAACCCCGAAGGCATCGGCTGTCAGGAAGAAGACATATTTCGGGTGTCCAGCTACCCCGCTCCGGTCGGCATTCTCGAGGTGCGAGATCGGGAAGGCGGCGCGAGTGTTCTCCGTGAGGCTGTCGTCGTCCAGATTCAGGCGGCGGGTCTGCCGGTCGATGGTGACGTTTTCCAGGATCGTTCCAAACTTCCGAGTGGTCTCGAAGATCTCCGGCTCATGGTCTCTGGAGATGCGGATGACTTTCGCGTAGCAGCCCCCCTCGAGATTGAAGATCCCGTCGTCGCTCCAGCCATGCTCATCGTCACCGATCAGTGTCCGGCGGGACTCAATCGACAAGGTTGTCTTCCCGGTGCCGGACAAGCCGAAGAACAGAGCCACGTCATCCCTGTCTTTCCCGTAGTTTGCGGAGCAGTGCATGGAAAGGACATTCTTCAGGGGGAGAAGGTAGTTCATCATCGTGAAGACGGACTTTTTCATCTCGCCCGCATAGGAGGTTCCACCAATCAGGATCTCCCTGCGGCCGAAGTGAAGGATCACGAAGACCTCTGAGCGAGTGTGGTCGGATTCGGGAATCGCACGAAAGGCCGGAGCGTGGATGAGTGTGTACTCCGGTGTAAAGGCTTGAAGTTTCTCCCGGTCAAGCTCCCGGATGAACATGGTTCGGGCGAACATCGCGTGCCAGGCGGAGGGCGTAATCACGCGAATCGGAGTGCGGTAACGCTCGTCAGCGCCGGCATACAAAGACTGTACGAAAATGTCCCGGCCCTGGTAGTAGGCGAGGACCCGGTTGCGCAGGTCTTCGTAATTGTCTGGGGAGAACTTCTTATTGACCGCGCCCCACCATATCTTCCCGCTGCTGCCTGGTTCCTCCACCAGGAATTTGTCCATGGGCGACCGCCCGGTATATTGACCCGTGCGAACCACCAGGGGCCCGAGGTGCGCGGTCAAACCTTCCTTGGTCCGAATGGCTTCCTCAAACAGGGCCGTTGTCGGCAGATCCCAGAAAATGTTCCCCAGGTTGACGAATCCGAGGGCGGAAAGAGAATTGATCCCGTCAGGCACGACAATCCTCCTAGGGTTGCGCCAGAAAAAAGTCCTCCCTTTCGAGCTTCTTCGAAAAGGGGTGACGGTCTGACAGCGGACCGAGCCGGCCGCGATCACTTCTTTTTGACCATGATACAGGGGCAGTTTCGTTCAGACAACAGAAGCGGTCCACCGGCAAGGAAGGTTTGACACGCGCGTATGTGCGGTCCTAAGTCATTGAAAATGAAAGAGTGCAGCCCGGGTTGGACCCACTCGACCAGATCCGAGAGCTTCCTTGGCGCCCGCCCTCAGCTCTGCCCGGCGTGTTCGCGCAGTGCTCTGACTTTTTCAAAGTGCCGGATATCCTTTCCTTCCACCATAAACACGACCATCTCGGCCACATTCGAGCTGTGGTCGCCTACCCGCTCGACGTATTTGGCGATGGAGAAAAGGTGAGCCAGCGGAGGAATCAGCGTTCGATCACGGCTCATGGTGTCCACAATCTGGCTCCAGATGTGTGCGTGCATCTCATCGACCAGGTCGTCTTCGCGAATGACCTGCTGGGCCAGCTCGGCGTTGCGATTCACAAAAGCATCAAGGGACCGCTTGAGCATTGATTGTGCGATCGCGCCCATCGGAGCGAGGCCAAAGAACTCCGCCAAAGGAGGTTGCTTGAGGACCTCGAGTACGTGCTCGGAAATGTCCTTCGACATGTCTCCCACGCGCTCCAGGTCTTTCACGATCTTGAGCGAGGTGGCGATGAAGCGAAGATCGCGGGCGACGGGCTGCCGGCGGGCGAGGATCGAGAGACAGGCCTCGTCAATGTGGATCTCCCTGAAGTCGACAGAGGGATCGCGCAGTATGACTTCCTTCGCCAGGGTGGCGTCTCGGCTAAGCAACGAGTGAAGGGCGTCGCCGATGTTCCGTTCCACCTGGGCGCCGAGATCCAGCAGCGCGTGCTTGAGCTGGTCCAGTTCTTCTTCAAACTTTCTGTCCATGCTATCCGAACCTTCCCGTCACGTAGTCCTCGGTTCTCTGCTGACGAGGATTGGTAAAAATGATGTCGGTCTTGTCGATCTCAATGAGCTGACCCAGGTAAAAAAAGGCCGTAAGATCGCTTACGCGCGCCGCCTGCTGCATGTTGTGCGTGACAATGACGATCGCATAGTCCTTTTTCAGTTCCTGGATGAGATCTTCAATGCGGGCGGTGGCGATCGGGTCGAGGGCGCTCGCCGGCTCGTCCATGAGCAACACCTCCGGACGGATAGCAAGCGCCCGAGCGATGCACAGGCGTTGCTGCTGTCCTCCCGACAAGTCGAGCGCTGACGACTTGAGCCGGTCTTTCACCTCCTCCCAGATGGCCGCCTGTCGGAGGCTTTGTTCCACCCTCGCCTCGATGTCCCGCTTATCCTTCCAGCCGTTGACCCTGAGCCCGTAGGCCACGTTGTCATAGATGGACTTCGGGAACGGGTTCGACTTTTGGAAGACCATGCCTACTCGGCAGCGCAGCTCGACGACATCCATCTCGGGGCCATAGATATCCTGACCGTCCAAAAAGACCTTTCCGCCGACGCGAGCGCCCGGGATGATATCGTTCATCCGGTTCAGACAACGGAGAAACGTCGATTTGCCACAGCCGGAGGGCCCGATCAGGCCCGTGACCCGGTTGGAAGGGATGGTTATGTTGATATCCGAGAGCGCCTTCTTTTCGCCATAGAAGAAGTCCAGGCCCCTGGTCTCAATCTTGGGCTGGGCGGGTGGCTGGGCCGGATGTTTGTCGTCTTCTCTTGCTCGGGCTTCGGCCGGCAGCTTCATTGTGCATGCCTCTTCTGATAACGGTTGCGCAGCCAGATGGCAATCGCGTTCATAAGGATCAGCAGCGGGAGGAGAACGGCAATCGCCGCGGCCGCATTCGCGTGAAATCCGGCCTGTGGGCGCGACACCCAATTGAATATCTGGATGGGAAGCACGGTAAAGGGGGAGAACAGACTGTCAGGCACGAAGGAAACGTAAGTGATCGCCCCAATGGTGATCAAGGGCGCAGTCTCTCCAATTGCCCGCGAAAGACCCAAAATGGCGCTCGTCAAAATACCCGGCAGGGCCATCGGCAGTACCTGATAACGGATTGTCTGCCAGCGGGTCGCTCCCAAGGCGTACGAAGCTTCGCGAATTGAGTCGGGAACCGTCCGCAACGCCTCCCTGCATCCAATAATGATCACCGGCAGCACCAGGAGGGCGAGGGTCAAGGCGCCGGCCAACAGGCTGCGACCCAGGGCCAGGAATCGAACGAAAATGGCCAGGCCGAGAAGCCCGTAAATGATCGATGGGACACCAGCCAGGTTCGCAATGTTGATGTCGATCAGACTTGAAAACCAACCGAGCCCGAATCCGCCCTTTTCGCCGTACTCTTCCAGGTAGATGGCAGCGCCAACCCCAACGGGGAAGGAGAACAAAGCGGTCAGGAGCATGACGTAAAGAGTGCCGAGCACGGCGGGTAGCACTCCGGCCCGCTCCGGGAAGCGCGACGGGTAACCGGTAAGAAAGCTCCAGCCGAGGCGCGACATACCGTCCACGACCACACTTGCGAGCAGGAGCGCAAGAACCAGGAGGGCGCCAGCGAGAATCGCCAGGCAGACGATCTGAAAAAGAAGTTCTTTCCAGAACCTCGCACCCGCCGGCCAGGGCGGCGCGACTGACTGGCTGCTCATCGATACACCTCCCGAAAACGCGCCCTTAACCTCTGACTCAGGATGTTCAGAAACAGGGTGGTCAAGAAGAGCATCATGCCCACGACGAAGATCGTTTTGTATTCCAGAGTACCGACCGGCGTATCTCCCATACTGACCTGCACGATGTAAGCGGTCATGGTCTCGATCGGGACCAGCGGATTCGCAGTCAGCCTTGGCTGTTGACCTGCCGCGATCGCCACGATCATGGTTTCACCTATCGCCCGGGATACAGCCACGATGAAAGAGGCGGTTATGCCCGAAAAGGCTGCGGGAAGAACGATTCGGAAAGAAACCTGGAGTTTCGTGGAGCCGAGGGCGTAGGCGGCTTCCCGAAGGCTTCGCGGCGCCGCGTGCAGGGCGTCTTCGCTCAGTGACGATACGAGCGGCAGGATCATGATGCCCATGACGATGCCGGGTGAAAGGGCGTTGAATCCGGCCAGTCCGGGGATAAATCTCTGCAAGAGCGGGGTGACGACAAGGAGCGCGAAATACCCGTAAACCACGGTCGGAATCCCCGCGAGGATCTCCAAGACCGGCTTGACGATTCGCCGCATCCGGTCAGGCGCGTATTCGCTCAGGTAAAGCGCCGAGACCAGGCCGGCCGGCAGCGCCACGAGCATCGCGATGCCTGAAATCAGGACCGTCCCGGCCAGCAGCGGCCAGATGCCAAAGCGCTTCTGCGCAAAAAGCGGCGTCCACTCGGTGTCGGCGAAGAAGCTGACGAGCGAGACTTCATGGAAGAAATCGACAGTCTCGAACACCAGAACAAGAACAATACCGAGCGTTGTCAGGATCGAGAGGCTGGCGCAAAACAGCAGAAACAGCTCAATCCCCCTCTCGCGCCCACCGGCCTTGCAGCTCTTCGAAAAGAGTCTCATTCAGCCGCGCCTGACTCCTTTCTCAGCAAGTCCTCAACCGACACGCCGACCTGAGACCCGCCGGCAAACACGGTACCCGTGATTTTTCTCTCCACTCTTTCCTGCACCAGCCGGTAGGCCTCGCCAGGCAGCGGAATGTAGCCGACCTGGCCGACAAGCGCGGCGGCATTCTCGAGGTAGAAGTCGACGAAACGCGAGACCTCGGGCCGGTCGAGAGCCTGCCTGCGGATGTAGATGAAAATCGGGCGCGAAAGCGGCTGGTAGGTGGCATTCTTAACCGTCTCCACCGACGGGACGATTGGTCCGTTCCCGTTTTCCGGCTTGGCGTCATCAAGCGGGACGACTCGCAGCCGGTCCTTGTTCTCTTCGTAGTAGGCGTATCCGAAGAAGCCCAGTGCCAGCTCGTCGGCCGCAATCCCCTGGACCAGCACATTGTCGTCCTCGCTTGAGGTGAAGTCGCCCCGGCTGGCCCCTTCTTCACCGACTATGGCGCCGGTGAAGTAATCGTAGGTGCCGGAATCCACCCCCGGGCCGAACAGGTGAATCTCCCGGTCTGGCCAGTCCGGCCGGACCTGGTTCCATCGAGTCACCTTCTTTTGAGCGGAGGGTTCCCAGAGACGCTTCAACTCCTGGACGGTTATGCTCCGACACCAGGTGTTCCTCGGGTTGACGACTATGGCGATTCCGTCATAGGCGACAGGGAGCTCGACGAAATCGACACGGTTCTGACGCGCCATCTGAAGCTCCGAGTCCTTGATCGGCCGCGAAGCGTCGCAGATGTCGATCTCGCCCCGGCTGAATTTCTTAAATCCCCCACCGGTGCCTGAAACCCCGACGGTGACTTTGACATTCGCTTGTTCCCGCCCGAATTCCTCGGCCATCGCCTCGGTGATAGGGAAAACCGTGCTGGAGCCGTCCACCGTGATACTGCCGGCGAGCTTGCCGGCGTCCGTTTTGGCCCCGCCCGCCCCACAGCCCGGAAAGGCAAGCAGGCCCAAAACCAGGCCGATACTGAGTAAGCCCCAAAACCGTGCTTTCATGCTTCCTCCACGAGAATAGGATCAAACTTTCTTGTAAAGATCGGATAAAGAACGGACGAGGGACTAAAAATCGACTTGGAAGCGCATCTGGAGTATATCGGCGGCGCCGCGGCCTTCCAGGGCTGCCCTGACGTAGTTCCACATGATCCGGCTGTTCGCATTCAGATACCAGTTCAGTCCCGCAGTCAGGTCTTTGAGTACTCCGCCCGTGACCGGTCCGTCGTTCAGATCGACCTTCGAGTATCGAACGCCAACTTCCCAAGCTCCAGTACCATCCTCTCTGGACGGAAAGGTGCTCCGGGGGCGGACGCGGCTGAAGGCGGCGTCCGAGGGCCGGTAGCTTCGGTTCTCGCCTGTCAGAAAAACGCTCCCAAGTACGTAAAAGCCACCCAATGTGGGTCCCGTCCGGCCGACGCCGTTTGGCAGTTCGGTATCTGCCCGAATATATTCCGCTTGGATTGACGTCGGTCCGTAGACGAGGGCCGCCTCTGTGCCGATAAGGTTCAGGGCCTCCGCCGGGAACACTCCGGTGTCGACAAAGCGCGGAGCCAGGTGGGCCTCGGGACGCTCCCGGAACCGGAAGCTTGAGGCGATGTTCCGCCGACTGTAGGCCACGCCCAGATGCAACAGTCTGCGGCCCTCGTCGGCGAACCAGGACACAGCGGTTACCCGCCCGGTCACGGCCCAGTTTTCGTCTCCCATAGCAATTCCGAAGTCATTTGTGTCTTTGAAAACGCCTGCCGCCCAGCTTATCCGCTCCCCCAGTTCCCGGTCATGAATCATGATCCCCGTATGGCGCGAGGGAACGAAGGCATTGGCCAGAGAACGTTCCATGAAAGTTATGAAATTCGAGCTTGTTTGTTCTTCGAGCCCAAACGGCTCCTTGAACTGGCCGAAACGGATGTTGCCGATACCCTTTAATTTGCGGAGGCCGACGTATACATCGCGAAAAGCCGCATCCCCGGTGGCGAAGTCGAATTGCGCCTTGAACTCCACGTTTTCGTAGGTCACGCCGGAGAGTGAGACCCGGGCCCGCCGAAATTCGGTTCCGTCCGTCATTTCCCCGAATTGAGAGGTCAGAGGTTCTGCGGCTTCCATGACGGTCCAGTCGTTGTGAATGCGGCCTCCGATCTGAACTTCAAAACGCCCGTCGGCTGTCGTGAGCCGAAGTCCGTCTTTCCACTGAAAGAGCAGCACAACGTTGTCGGCTTTCTTCCCGGCTTCCTTGGCGGCTTGACCGAAAATGGACACGAGAAGCAGTGAAAACGCGCACACCAGCATGACTGTCCTTTGCATGGAGCGACTCTACGATCCCGGAATCAAGGCTGGATAAAGGCAGTGTGAAGATTCGATGAAGGGGAGGGAAGCTCCTGGAGCGACGATCGGCTTCGAGATACAGTGGTTAACATCGTGTAAGGATTCGATGAAGGGGAGGGAAATTCCTGGAGATGGGGCGAGGCCGAAGCTTGTCAAAGGCCCTTCAACCTTTGTGTGGCGCAGGAACCGTCGTCGCGGACCTTCGGACGTCTTGTATCAGGGCCGAGAAGCCGCCTTACTGCCGGTACTTGTACCCCACACCTCGGACGGTGACGATCAGGTCTCGACGCTCGCCCAGCTTCTGGCGGATGGACCGGATATGCACGTCGATGTTCCGGTCGATAACGAATGTCGCTCCATCGCTGATCCGGTCGAGCAACTGATCGCGGGTAAACACCCGCCCTGGACGGGATGCCAGGGCCTTCAGCACCCGAAACTCGGTTAACGTCAGTCGCAACGGTTTTCCATCCACCTCGGCTTCATGCCGAGCGGAATCAATCACCAGGGGCCCGGTTCGAAGAGTATCGGGCTCCGGGCGCTGCTCCGACCCGGCACGTCTCAGGACTGCCCGGATGCGCGCCAACAGCTCCTTGATGCTGAAGGGCTTTACAAGGTAATCATCGGCGCCCATTTCCAGACCCACAACGATATCGCTCTCTTCGCCCTTGGCGGTCACGATGATCAGAGGGATGGAGCGGCAGTCTTCCCGCTCTTTCAGTTGGCGGCAGACTTCCAGGCCTTGAATGCCCGGCAGCATGAGATCGAGCAGGATCAGCGACGGCGCGTTCCGGGAGGCCGCACTCAAGCCCCTTTCGCCGTCTGCTGTCTGCCGCACCTCGAAACCTTCCTTCTGAAGGTTGTAGAAAAGCAATTCGCGGATATCGGGATCGTCCTCGATGATCAGGATCGATTGCCTCATCGTGCGCTCACTGGGGCAGTGTAAACGAGACCTTCGTCCCGCGTCCGACTTCGCTCTCCGCCCACACCCTTCCCCCATGCAATTCCACAATGTGTTTGACCAACGCCAGGCCTACTCCCGCGCCTCCGCCTTCCCGCGAACGACCTTTGGAGACACGGTAAAACCGTTCAAAAATCCGGCCCAGGTCCTCGGCGGGGATACCAATTCCAGTGTCGCATACTGAGACCATGACATCCTGTCCGAGCCGCCGCGCCTCGACCCGGACCCGGCCCTTTTCAGTGTATTTCAGGGCGTTCTCCAGCAGGTTCGCAAAAACCCTCCTCAGATGCTCCTCACTGCCCAGGATGCCATCGTCGGGCAGGAAGGATTCGAACTCCAGATCGATCCCCTTCGCAGAGAACCAAGAGGAGAAATCCCCTTCGAGATCGGCCATCAGAGCGTGCATCGAGATGTTTCTGCGGGTCAACGCCTGGGAATTGCTCTCGAGTCGCGCCAGCTTGAAGAGGTCGTCCAGCAGCTGGGAGAGCGACTGGGCGTGCCGATGGATCTTCTCCAGAAAGGACTTCTGAGTCGACGTGAGCCCCTCTTCCGCGAGCAAGGTCTCCGAATAACCTGCAATCGAGGTGAGAGGAGTCTTGAGTTCGTGGGAGACGTTTGTGAGGAAGTCTCTTCGGACTGATTCGAGGGATCGGAGTCGCGTGATGTCGTGAACAATCATCACCACGCCGGACGGACGCGGTCCCAGGCCGATCGGGGAGAAACGCGCCAGTACGCTCCTCTCCCCGATCCGGGCCTCAACTTCCCGCTGCTGGTTCTGTTCGAGCGCCGCATCGATGCCGCTTTGGATCTCTGGGTTGCGGACCGCCTCCAGTGGCCGGCGCCCTTCCGGTTCTTCCACGGTTCTTAATAACTGGCGGAAGGCGGGATTCACCTTGACGATTCGGCCCCGCCGGTCGGTAACCATAACCGCCTCCGGCATGCTGGAGAGAACCGCGGCGAGGTTCTTTCGCTCGGACTCGAGGGCGGCAAGTTGTTGGCTGATCGCCCGTGAAGCGGCCTCCGTGGCTCGGGCGACGTCTCCAAGCAGGTCGCTACTCGGTATGTGGATCGTCGTCTCCGATCCTGCGGCGAGGCGGGTCAGGGCCGCGGTCACTTCCCTTTTGG
Organism: Acidobacteriota bacterium; assembly: GCA_041946865.1. Classification (GTDB taxonomy): domain Bacteria; phylum Acidobacteriota; class UBA6911; order RPQK01; family RPQK01; genus RPQK01. The sequence continues at coordinate 9,874 of JBHGBF010000042.1, forward strand.
CCTTTGAGAAGGCCGAGGCGGGCGGGACCAGGAGCACAATCGCCAGAACCAGGAGAAGGCCGAGCAAGCCGAGCATGGCCGGGAGCAGCTCCGGGGAAATCCACGGCTCGGACGGCAACTCGATTGCCAGTCTGATGATCCCCTGTCTTGATTCCAGGGGCGCAGCGGCGTACAGAAGCCACCGGCCCGTGCTCGTGCTGTAGCGATATCGGCTGCCCGTCTTTCCGCCGGCAGCGGCAATCACCTCGGCCCGATTGCCGTGGTTTTCCAGGCGCCGGAGGCCCGTACCCGAGAAGGCCGAATCTGCGAGGACGTTTCCGGCACGGTCCATCACGGTGACCCGGAAAGGAAGTCCGCGACTGGCCTCGTCGATCTCGGCATCCAGCCGGGCGGGGTCGGCTATCACGAACAAGCGAGACAGGAGCTGTGCGTCCTGTTCGAGGTGCTTCACGGCTGCCGTTCTGGTCGCGTCTTGCTTTCTGCGTTCGGCCTGGTAGAAGCACACCGCAAGGCCAAGGAGGACGCACACCGCGAATACGACAGCCCTTCTTACGCTGACGGCCATGTCAGTAGCCCCCTGAGCCGGCTACGTTACTCCGGGGCCTTCAGGGTCATCAAGAGCAGGTTGAAATCGGCTGGACAGGACGATCAAACGATTCGCCCGGTCAAGCGACCTGCGCGAGATGGGCCCGTCGAAGCCCCGCATCCCCGGTCCCGCCGGGTCGCTTCAGGTGCTCAAGTAGGGCCGCAACGCCTGGTCGACCTCGGATGGCTGCACTTCTTCGCCTCGGTTCAAACGGGAGATGATGTCGTTGATCGCAGATTTGGCCTCATCCTTCTTGAGGTTCAGGATGAAGCCGTCGTAGAAATGCTCGCCCGCCATGGCCCGGTTGATCTCCGTCTCCCGGTTGTGGTCGTTCAGCTCTGTGAAGTACAGGACCCGGAAGCGCCGGTTGTAGCCGGCCTCCCGGTAGATCTCGAACATCACCTTATCTGACTGCATAGGCCTCTCCTGCTTGTTCCTCCGGCGCAGGCTGTTCGAATTGCCTGCGCAACCCGAGCTCGTAAGCGGCCAGGCGCTCGTTGAGCAGTCTCTCCTTTTCGGCCTTGTTCCGCAGGTCCTGCTGGTAGCGCTTCAGGAAGTAGTCAATCGTTTCGACTCGAATCTTGAATGAGCCCGCCGGTTTGTTCTCATCAATGTCTTTGAAGGAGAAATAGGGAGTGCCCGACTCTTCGATGATCTCCTCAACGACTGAGTAGATCGGCGCGTCGTGCCCGCACTTGAAGCTCGAAAGCTCCAGAGCCACAAGGTTGGGATGGCGCGCGGTGAATTTTGCGCCCCAGATCTTGTGACTCGTGTTTTCGCTGTAACCGTTCTTCCAGGCGTCGCTGATGTCGAGCGGCGAGCGGATCACTCCCTCCTTCACTTCCTCTCCGAACAACCGTTCGAGCAGGTCTTCATCAAGGGGCAGGGAATGGAGAGTAAAGACGGGGTAGCCGGCCTTCTGGAACTCCTCCAGAATCTCGTGATTGATCCCGGGATCGTTATGGTACGGCCGTCCGAGGAGCACGATTCCAACCCGCTGCTCCTCCTCGAGCAGATCCAGCACCTCCCGGGCCTTTCTCCGCAACGTCTGATTCACGAACTTGTCCAGCGCCTGGTAGCCCTGCTCAACGGCCCGGTCGTTTTCCTCACGCGACAGTCCCAGGATATCCTTGAACTGGTTGAACATCTGTTGCCTGAAAAGGCCGGGGTTGGCGGGGTTGACGAAGGTGTCGAGAAAGACGACCCCTTTCTCGGCAAACAGGTCCCCTTCCTTGATGAACGCGGCTTTCACCGCCTCCGGCGTGGTCGCAACCGTGGGACAGGCGCGGCAACCCTGGGTGTACTCGAGCGGCGAAGGCAGATCATCGATCATCGGGAAGAAGATGTAATCGAGCCGGGACTTTTCGTGCTTTTCAAAGAGCAGGTTGTGCACGTGCGGAATGGCCACTTTGGACGGGAAACACGGGTCGATGGCGCCGCGTTTCGCGCCCTCTTTGTAGAGCTTTGTGTCGGTGAAGTCCGAGTACACAAGATTGGCCGGCTTGACTCCCAGGCTCTCAAAGTAGGCGCTGAAGACGGGGTTCAGCGAGTACATGTTCAGGACCCGCGGAATTCCGATCCGAATCCGCTCGCGCCGTTTCATCGCTTCGACCCGGCGCTTCTGTCCCGGGGTGATCGCATACCGGGGAAGCTCGTCCGCAACGCGCTCGGGTTTCCAGGACTGCCAGACGGCCCTCGCTGCCAGCTCCGCCATGTTGGGATTGGCGTCCTTCACCCGGTCGAGCCCCTTTTTGATCTCCCGCATGTCGTTGACGTCCTCGACCGTCCCTTTTTCGCAGGTGGCAATGATCAGCCGCGTTGTGCCGGGCTCCAAGGGCACTTTGCTGTTTCGGGGTTTGGCCTCCGCCGGATTCGCCGTCCGGACCTTCACATCGATAAACGTTCGCAGGCACTTGTTCTTACAGAAATAGCAGCGCGTGTTTTCGTTGCAGGTTGAGTTGTAGGAGATGCGGTTGACGGCATCCATACCGATAAAGCTGGTCTCGCCGGTCTCGGCGTACAGCCGGCAGGCCTCGAGCGCCGCGCCGATCGCTCCGCTTTCGCCCGAGTGCTCGTGGACGATGATCTCCGGCCTGGCCGGCTTGTCCTTGAACCTGGATTCGATGAAGTCGACCTGGGCCTTCACGGCGGCCAGATTGTACTGGGTCCCGCCCTGCAGGACGAATTTCCGGCCCAGTGCCGCAAGGTTCGGGATTTGCGCCACGTACAGCCAGATGTTCTTGGGAAGGACATTGGCAAGTCCGGCCATGATCTCCTCGGGTTTCCAGCCTTTTCGCTGGAAATCGACGATGTCGGACTGGAGGAAGACGGCACAGCCCGAGCAGAAACTGGGAAAGGCGCCGGCGCTGAAGGCGACATCGGCGAACTTCTCGACCGGGATACCGAACGACTCCGCGGTCGACTGCAGGAAGTACCCGTTTCCGGCCGAGCACTGGGTGTTGAGCTTGAAATCCTTGACCCGTCCCTCTTTGAGCACGATGATCTTGATGTCCTGCCCGCCGACGTCGCAGATCACGTCCACATCCTTGTAGAAGTGAAGCGCCGCCTGGGTGTGAGCGACGGTTTCCACGATGGCGGCGTCTGCGCCGATCGCCTCGCGGAGGATGTCTTTGGCGTAGCCGGTGGTCCCAACGCCGAGGATGTTAAGACTGGCGCCCTGTTCCTCTACCTGCTGCCGCAGTTTGGCGAACATGTCTTTGGTATCTTCGATCGGATTTCCTTTGGAGAGCTGGTAGGCTTTCAGCAGGAGTCTCTTGTCGCGATCGATGACGACGGCCTTTGTCGAGGTGGAGCCGCCGTCGATACCGACGAAGCCTTCCACAACCTCACCGGGAGAGAAGCGAGGCGGCGTGAATTTCTTGCGGGTGTATCGGCGGACAAACTCCTCGAGCTCTTCCTCGGTCTTGTAAAGACCCCGCCCTCCGCCTTTCTTGCGCTCCTCCTCCCGGCCTTCGCGCAGATACCACTCGAGCTTCTCGCACCCTTTGCAGGCGCCGACCCAGGGCTCTTCGCGCTTACCGAATTCCACCGCGCCAATGGCGGCAAAATACTGGGCGTCATCCGGCACGCGGATCAGAACGGCCGGGTCAACACCTTCCGGGAGCGGTACATTGCGCTCCTTCCAGAGAAGGACGATATTGTGCTTCCAGCACTCGACCATACCCTTGATGAAGGTATTCGGGCCACCCAGCAGGAGGACGACAGGCCTGAGCGTGTGGCCGCGCGTGAGGACAGAAAGGTTCTGTTGGATGATCGACTCGAACAGAGACGCCATCATTTCGTCGCGCGACACCCCGGACTTCTGCAGGCTGTTGATGTCGGTCTCGGCAAAGACCCCGCATTTGCCGGCGACGGGGTGGAGATTGATGCCGTTGTAGCCCTGTTGGCATAGCTCCCCGGCCGGGATTTTGAGTTTTGACGCGATCTTGTCGATGACGGCCCCGGTGCCGCCCGCACATTTGTCGTTCATGCTCGGGATCTTCTTCTTTCTCCCCGCGTCGTCGATTTCCTTGAAGATAATGATCTTGGCGTCCTGTCCCCCAAGCTCGATGACCGAACCGGTCTCCGGGTAGAGCTTTTCCACGGCGAGGGAGACCGCATTTACCTCCTGGACGAACTTTGCCCCAAGGAACTCCCCTACGGTGGCGCCGCCGGAGCCGGTCGTGAAAATGCGCATTTTGTGCGGGACTGAGCCCGGGAAATCAGCCTCCAGGCGCTTCATGAAGTCCAAGCACTTCTCGAGTTGCCTGGTTTCGTGTCGCTGATAGTCCTGCCATACGATCTGGTCTGTGGCGGGATCGACCACCACGGCCTTGACGGTGGTCGATCCAACATCCAGACCGACGATCAGCTCCTCGTGACGCTCGATGGATACAACCTTAAGAGCCGGACCTGGCATCGGCTTCCCCTCCTGTGACTGACGGTAGACTGATCCTGGACTTCATTTCCTTGCGCATCAGCTCCGATACCTGCAGGACGTAATTTGCGGCCTTGCCCACGACCCCCTTTCTGTGCGGAATCCGGAAGAACGGTCGCTTGAGCTCCGGGTGATCGTCCGCAAAGGCCCGGATTTCGGAAAGGCCGAAGCCGCACGAGCCGAGGGCTTGCTTGAATTCCTCGCCCGCCTTCGTCCGGGCTTCTCCAAGGGCCATCTGGACCCGGCTGTAGGCGTTGACCGCTCCTTCGCCGGAAGTCTCGATAGGCAGGTAGATCATGTCCTTGTACCGCGAGGTAACGGCCGCCTGCGCTCCATCTGACTGGGTCGAAGGCATGCACCCGAAGGGCTTGAGCGAGAGGACCATGTGAGCCAGGTCTTTGTTGCTGTAATAGATATTCTTGGCCACTTCCAGGTGGCCTTCGCCGCCTCCGGACCGGCTGTTGTAGTAAGGATGTCCGAGGCGTTGCAGCTCATACTGATCGTTTAAAGGAGCAACCGTTCCTCCCAAGGTCTTTCTCAAACGGTTGAACTCCCGCCTGAAGACGGACTCGGCCAGCTTGAGCTGCATGAGCCGCCGGCGGTAACCCCACTCGTGGCGGACCCGCTTGTCGATCCTCCAGGCCGGGGCATTGAAGCCGACGTTCCTGGTGTCCCGCGCCTTCTGAACGGCCTGGTGGAGCATGTACAGGATCCAGGTTCCGACCGGCTCGACCACCACTTCAGCGCCTTCCTTTTCCAGGAATCGGAACATCTTGAAATTGCCGTCTCCTTCCGTGGTCTGGGCCCAGAACTCCCCCGTGATGTGGACGATCGGGCGGACCCGTGTGAAGTCGACCTCAATCTCTTCAAAGCGCTTGCGGACCTGGCGGAGTCCTTCCACGTAGTGCTCGCTCCGCAGCTGGTTGATGAACTTCTGCAGGTACGTCGCCGCCTGTTTCTTGTTGCCCAGAAGGCGAGCCCAGCGTCCCTCGATCTCGGGACGCTTCTTGGACTCCATAACTTCATGCAGGAAACGAACGGAATCGTCGAGCACCTTGTCGGTCTGGCCTTCGTTGACTTCGTAGGGACGAACCAGGTGGCCGAGAGCACCGACAAGATCCCCGAGATTCAGCGAGTTCAGGATGGCCAGGAAGAAATCGAGGTTCATTTCCAGGCCGGCCGCGACCCCCGCCTGCGACAGGCCTCCGGATTGTTGAAAGAGAAGCACGCGAAATCCGTCGAAACCCGAGTTCCTTAATGCCAGCCGGTACTCGGCTTCGTACATGCCGAAGCGGCAGGGCCCGCAGGCGCCGGCAGTGAAGAACACGTAGTTGTCGATGATCTGCTGTCTGGTCAGCCCCTTCTCCTCAAGTCCCTGGAGGTATTGGACGAGGTTTCCGACCGTGAAGTACGTGGGGTTGCATTGGCCGTTGTTTCCATATTCCTTCCCCAGCCTGAAGGCCTGGACATCCGGAGTGGGCAGATACTCGCACTTGTACCCCAGTCCTTCGAGGCTGCCGTGAATGAGATGCTCGTGTTTCCACGTCAGCCCGCCGAAAAGAACCGTGGTGTGAGCCCTTTGATCAGCCGTGAACGGGCGTTCCTCCGGCCTTCGAAAATGCTTGCGGCGTTGTTCGTCGACACCCAGCTCTTTCCTGAGCCGCTCTCGCTCCAGGCGCACTCTTTCCTGGATCTCCCTCTCTGTATGTTCCAACCGGACTAACTCCATGACGACCTCCCGTTGGAGTCTGGCTCCGTGTTTGTTTTAGACTTCGGGCCTGACCGTTCTGTAAATAGGCCGAGTATAGGCACATTTCGGTCAAATGTAGCATTCCTTCGAACGGAATTGAAGCCCCATGGGCGCCATGCGGTCACGGATCAAGGCAGGAACCGAGTCAGAGGAGGTTCGGATTGGCGCGAAGAACGCGCAACAAGCTAGACCGGCAGCAGGGCAAGGGCGCTGAGGCGTGGCTCATGGATGGCGGCCCGGAGAACGCCTGGCCCTGGCGTGGTGACGGCGCGCTTTCGCACGGTTGCCGCAATCGGACATTTGACACCATTTACGGCTCCGGTTCTTGCTGGTGTCAAGAAACAACCAGCCGCACTGGGCGGCCTGGCACTCGCGCACCCTGCCGACCAGGGGCGAGGTCAGAAGGTCGGCAGCTGAGCGAACGATCGGCCCGAGCAGCGAGTCCAGCCGGTCGCAATCCACCCACGTCCAGGTCAGCCGCCCACCGTCCTGGACCAGGCGCAGGCGCCGGTAAGCCGTCTCGGCCTCCCGGTTCAACGTCCTCAGGTCCTTGGCATGGACTGCTGAGAGTTGAACCAGTGAACGAAAGATGGCGTCCAGGGCGGCGCGAAGTCGCAGCGCCCGCCGCAGGACTTGTTCAGCCTCGGCAGGCTGCTGGCCGGCCGCCTTAGTCAGTTGCCCCGCTGTTTCCTCGGTCAGTATTCCGGCGTGCCGACCCCATGTCACCATGTCCGTATAGCTGTTCAGCAGCTCTCGCCGGCGCGGGCCGAAGCGCCACGCCACGGTGTTCGTAAAGTCGAGGCAGAGAGGGTTTCCGATCAGGTTCGAGTTGGAAACGCTGGGGGTCACGGGCCTGATTATAACCCACAAACTCCTGTTGACACGCCGCGATAACCGGATTACTGTGGTAACCGCCAAAAAGCATTTTACAGGTTACATAACCAAGGAGGCGCTATGAAGGCACGATGGCAGGCCTGGGCGAAGGAACGAGGCTACCGAATGGTCTGGGGCGACCCATCTGAGGTAGGAGAGGCGCTGAGCGAGATTGACAGCAGAAGACGGCGCGGCGAACTGGAGGCGCGCTTCGACGAGGAGAACCTGAGTCAGTTCACGCCCCTCGACGAGGAGACGATCCGCGGTATGAGGACGCTGGTCATCATCGCAGTCCGGCGGCCCGCCCACCGCCTGCTCTTCAGATTTAAGGGAGGCGCTTTGGAGGCGATTGTGCCCCCCACCTACGTCAACTACAGTCTGCTCCCCGACCGGATCCGGGCCGATCTGGAACGCAACGTTTTAAACGGGCAGGGCCAGATTCGGCACATCCAGATCCCGCTCAAGCTGGTGGCCGCCCGACTGGGTCTGGTGACTTACGGCCGTAACAACCTGACGTATCTGAGAGGCTGGGGCAGCTACCATCAACTGGCGGGGTTTCTGACCAGCGTCGATCTGCAGCCCAAACAGTCGTTCATTCCTTGTTCGGAGCCCGAGGCCGGCCACGGCGGGTCGGGCGAGCGGCTCCAGCCTGCTTGCCGCAACTGCCGGAGGTGCGTTTCGGCTTGCCCGACCGGGGCGCTGGCCGGCGACCGCTTCCTGGCCAGGGCTGAACGGTGTCTCACCCTGACTAACGAGCAACCGGGCGCCTGGCCCGATTGGATTCCTCCTTCGGCGCATCACTGCCTTGTTGGGTGCCTCCTATGCCAGCAAGCCTGCCCGGTCAATCGCAAGCGACTGGAATTGGAAGATCTAACGACGGTCTTCTCCAGCTCGCAGATGGCCAAAATCCTGGCGGGGGAAGCGAATCAAACCGATCCGGCCTGGAATCAAATCAGCGCGAAGCTGACCCAGGCGGGCTTGGGCGGTTACCTGCCCGTACTCAGCAGGAATCTGCGGGCGCTTGAGCGGGCGAACGGTGCCGTGGGGCGAACGATGCCGTGTCGTGTCTAAATCATTCACGTCGGCTGGATCAAAGGCGCCGGCCGGTCAACGATGCGGTGAAGGGTCATTTGTTCCACTTTGCAAAACTACGAAGGAAAAAAGCGCCTGAGGCGGCTTTACCTCAGGCGCGCCGGGTTGGGGAAGGACTGCTTCACCGCAGCAAGGATCGTCGAAAACTGCTGGTTCGACAGGACCTTGTGCGGCCGGCGCGACCGCGCGCGGTCGAGGTCAAACGCATGCTGACTGCGCTGATTCAAAAGCTGACCGCTGATCGCTGAATGCTGATCGCTGGTAACCCCTCAGTCTTCGTACGGCGAGGCTCCGAAAGCGCCACAGAGCCGCAAGCGCGACGTTTTTTGCGGTTCTGTGGCGCTTTCGGAGCCTCGCCGTGCGAAGACTGAGGGGTTACGATCGCTGATCGGTTTAAATGCGGCGCCTGGTTGGTGTCGGTGTATACTCCCAGGGACTCGGCTACAAACCGGGTGAATCTTTGCCCCAGCCCGCTGCAAACTGAAGGGGGCGCCCAGGAGATTGTTTCATGGTCAGGATCCCGGGATTCCACGTCGCCGAGAAGCTGGGCGAAGGCCCTCAGTCGGTTGTCTACAGGGGATTTGAAAGGACCGCTCCAGACCGCCCTCTGGCCCTGAAAGTCTTTAAGACGACCTCGCTTTCCGAAGGCCAGCATGCCCGTTTCCGGCAAAAAGTCGAGCATCTGAAGTTGCTACGCGATCCTTTGCTGATCAGTCCGCTCGCGTTCGAGGTGAAGGGCGGCGTCCGGTTCCTGGTACAAGAGTACTTCGACGGCCTGCCTGTGGATGAGTGGGCTTGCCGGCAGGTTTCCGTCTCGCTGGGCGATTTCTTCCGGATTGCTTGCCAGCTTGCGGCTGCGCTCGACAGAGTGCATGAGGCCGGCATCGTCCACGGCGGAGTGAAGCCGCACAACATCCTGGTCCAGCCTGCGACGCTCGATATCCGGCTGACCGGATTTGTCACGCCGCTTGACGCGCGCGACGTCAGTCACTTCATCTACGACCCCTCCTATGTTCGAGGCACGCTCGCCTACACCTCGCCCGAGCAGACGGGCCGTATCCATCATGTCGTGGGCTTTTCGTCCGACCTGTACTCGCTGGGGATTGTTTTCTACGAGCTGCTGACCGGGAAGCTGCCATTCACCTCGACCGACCCGCTGGCGTTGATTCACCAGCACCTGGCGGAGGAGGCGGCGCCCGTGCGCGTGGTCAAGCCGGACGTCCCGGTCACACTGGGCACGATCGTGGCCCGACTGACGCTCAAGCAACCTGAGAAGCGTTACCAGAGCGCCCGCGGCCTGCTGGCCGACCTGGTGCGCTGCCGCACGGAGTGGGAGGTCGGCCGCTCGATCGGCCGCTTTCCGCTTGCTACCCAGGACCGCAGCCGGCGCCTCGTCTTCATCTCGAAGATGGTCGGACGTGATCGCGAAGCGCAGGCCGTCCTCGATGCCTTCGAGCCGGTGACACGGGGTGAATTTCGCTCCGTCTTCATCTCAGGGATGCCCGGGATCGGCAAGACCCGCCTCATTCAGGAGCTGCAGCAGCCGATCATTCGGCACCGGGGCTACTTCACCTCCGGAAAATTCGATATTTACCAGAGGAACATCCCTTACAGCTCAATCATCGAGGCTCTGCGCAACCTGATACGGACATTCCTCACCGAGGGGCAGGAGCGGGTGCTTGCCTGGCGGCGACGGATTCTTGATGCCGTGGGGAAGAACGGGCGGGTCCTGACCGACGTGATTCCGGAGCTGGAAAGGTTGATCGGCCCTCAGCCGGCAGTGCAGCCGCTGCCTCCAGTCGAGTCTCGAAACCGCTTCCACAACCTGTTCGACCGCTTCCTCGGGTGTCTGGCCAGCAAAGATTCTCCGTTGACCCTCTTTATCGACGACCTGCAATGGTGTGATGTCGCCTCGTTCGACTTCCTGGCCACCGTTTTCGCGAACGCGGAAGAGCACCCCGGCCTGATGCTGCTCGGCGCTTATCGCCACAACGAAGTCGACTCGAGCCACCCGCTGGCCAAGCTGATAGCCAAGGTGAAGAATGCGGGCGGGTACCTCGACGAGATTCGTGTGCAGCCGCTTGATGCGAGGTGCTGTCACGAGATGGTGTCATACGTCCTCGACGCGCCGCTTTCTCACACCGAGGCGCTGGCCGATTTTCTCGTGGACTTGACCGAAGGCAACCCGCTCTTCGTCAGCGAGAGCCTCTCCTACCTTTACAACGAAGACCTGCTCTGCGTGGACGAGGATCTCCAGTGGCGCTGGGAGCTTGACCGCATCCGCGGCTCCAACATGCCCTCGAGCGTGGTGGCGCTCTTCAGCTCCAAGATCTCCAAACTGCCGCCCGAGACGGTGGACATGCTCGAAACCTGCGCCTGCATGGGCAACACGGTCAAACCCGAAGATCTGGCCAAGGTTCGTGACCTGGCCCTCGGGGAGGTCTTTGAACGCCTCAAGCCGTGTCTTGGCCAGGGACTGATGATCGAGAACAGGGGGCAGTTCCAGTTCGTCCACGACCGTGTCCAGGAGGCGGTTCTTAGCGCCATCGCGCCGGAGCGACGCCGGACCATCCACTGGGATATCGGGCAACGGCTGCTTGAGGCGGCGCTGCGGGAGACCGGCTGGGAGGCAGTCGACAACCTGTTCGCCATTGCCTCGCATTTGAACCTGGGGCGGCCTGACGTGCTCAGCCCGGAACAGAATCGCCGCCTGGCCGAGGTGAACTTTCAGGCAGGTGAAAAAGCTCTCAACTCGCTCGCGACCGAGGCGGCCAACGAGTTTTTTGCAACCAGCCGAGGTTTTTTGCCCGCAGACTCCTGGGAGAAGGACTACGAGCAAACCTTCAGAATATTCAAGAAAGCCGCACGCACCGAGCTGATGTGTGGACATCCCGACCGGTCGGATGCGCTGCTCGACCAGCTTCTCCAGCATGCGCGCACCGATCTCGACAAAGCCGAGTGCCTGGCCGATCAGACGACCTCGCTCTCCTCGATCGGCAACTTCGCAAAGGCGATCGAGACCGGGAACCTGGGCCTCGCGCTGTTCGGTAAAGCCATACCGGAGGATCCTGAAGAAGCAGACAGGAAACGCAGTGAGCTGACCGCCGAGATTCGGTCGAAAGGAGACATCTGGCAGACCATCCTTGGGATGCCCTGCAGCTCGGACCGAAAAAGCAAGATCGAGCTGGCATTCTACAGCGAGCTGGTTCCAGACCTCTATCTTGCCGGCCGGGTGGGGCAGTTGTACCTCACGGCCGCGCAGGCGACCGCACATTGCCTGTCCGGGAGCATGGACGATTCAGTGATATACGCCTTTTGCGCCCTGGGCCTCATGCATGCAGAACGCGAGGAATTCGAGCTTTCCTTCAAGTACGAGGACCTGGTGCGAGGCCTGTCTGCGCGATTCCCGAACACCTTCGGCGCCAGCCGCGGCCTGAATGGAAACGCCTGGGTCCTCACCCACACGAGAGGCACTGCCGAAGAGCTGGCTGATATCTGCCTCCAGGCGCAGCAATCCGGCAAGAACTGCGGCGACCTTTACACCGCCGGAATCTCTTACGCCCCGCTGATGTGGACACTTCAGATTCAAGGCGCCGATTTCGGCGGCATCGAGACCTACGCCGAGGAGTGCCGGCGTTTCTCTGCACGTTACAATCTGCCGTTCTCGGACGGCCTGGCCGAGGCCATGCAGGTTGGCTGGCTCGCTCCCATGAAGAAGGGCTACGAGCCGGTCCCGATGGAGGAGCGCGTGGCGAAGTGGGAGAGAGACAACCACCTGGCGGCGGCCGGCAGCTACTTCCTCCACCTGGCGCTCAGCCACTATTATTTTGGTGAGCATGAGGAGGCGGCGCAGGCGCTGGCGGCCACGAAGCGCTACTTCTCCGCCCTATCGGAGAGCCTCATCAAGCGCGAGTGGCATGTCTTTCAAGCTCTGAACGAGCTCAGGCTGCACGAACGGCGCCTTGGTCATCCCGAGGGCGGCGCATCGGCCGTTGACCACGACCCAGTGCTCGGGGAAATCGCACCGCTTGTCGCCAAGATTGAGAACTGGGCCGAGCTGGGGCCGCTGTGGCGCCCCTACCTGGCCTTCCTGCGGGCGGAACGCGCAAGGGTAACGGGGCAGCGGGAGCGTGCCCGCACGCTTTTTCTCAATGCCATTGAGAGCGCGCACGAGGCAGGATACACGTTCCTCGAGGGACACCTCAACGAATGCCTCGGTGAGCTGCAGGTCGCGCGAGGACGCGGTTCAGCACGCCCCTTCTTCCTCGAGGCCGCACGGCTGTACCGCCGTTGCCGGGCCGAACGCAAGGAACTGCGGCTCATCGAGCTTCACCCGGAGTTCTTTGAGGAGGAAACCTTTGTCCCCGTGCCCGCCGAGGCTCCGGAACAGGCCCCTTACGCCCTGCCGGATCTCGATGTCGGGTACCTGATGCGTTCCGCCCTGGCGATCTCCGCGGAAATCGAACAGGAAGCGTTGTTCCAGCGAATCATGCGGACTGTGATTGAGAGCTCCGGCGCTCAGCACGGCTACCTGCTCCTCGCCGACGGCGACCAGCTGCGGGTCCGGGCGGAAAGCCACGCGGGCGACGTCGAACCCGTGCGAACCGGCGAGCACAGACTGGAGGACTGCTCCGGCATCTGCAAGGCGATCGTCAGGTACGTGTTTCGCACTGGTGAACGGCTGGTTCTGGCCGATGCCATCAACGACGGCGATTTCAAGGACAATACCGAAGTCCGCGCGCTCAGCCTGCGGTCGGTGTTCTGCCTTCCGATTGTGAAGCAGGCGCGGACCATCGGTGTCCTCTACCTTGAAAACCGCCTTGCGCCGCACATGTTCACGCCCACGGGGACGCAGACGACCGAGCTCCTGACCGCGCAGGCAGCGATCTCGCTGGAAAACGCCCGGCTTCTCGAGGAGATGAAGCGTGCTGATGAGACCCTGACCCGGGAACGTGAAAACCTGGCCGTCACGCTTCACAGCATTGGAGACGCCGTGATCGCCACTGATACGGGTAGTCGGGTCGTGATGCTTAACCGCGTAGCAGAAGAGCTGACGGGCTGGCCGCAGTCTGAAGCTTTCGGCAGAGCCCTGGCTGACGTCTTCTGCATTGTCAACGAGGGCACCGGGGTACCCGCGGAGGACCCGGTTCGCAAGGTGCTCGAGTCGGGTCACATCATAGGTTTGGCGAACCACACTGCACTGGTGTCCAGGGACGGGAAGCGCATCTCGATCGCCGACAGCGCCGCACCGATCCGGGGCGCCGGCGGCCGGATACTTGGTGTTGTCCTGGTATTTCGCGACGTCACCGAGTCCCGCCTCGCCGAAGAGGCCCTGCGTCAGCGCGAGCTTGAGCTGAGTGAGCTGAACCGTACGCTGGAGCAGAGGGTGCGGGACCGGACGGCCGAGCTAGACAAGGCCAACCGGACTTTGAGAATGGTGTCTGAATGCAACCAGGCGTTAGTCCGGATCACGGAGGAGGAAGAGCTGGTCAAAAGGATCAGTCGCCTGGTGGTAGAAATGGGCGGATACCGCATGGCATGGGTCGGCTACGTCCAATTCGACTCGGCTGGCGCTCTTTCGGTGCACCCCGTAGCCAGTCATGGCGCCGAAGAGGGTTTGCTCCGGCTCTGCCCGGGTACCTGGACGGATGGCGCCGACGGCTGTAGCCCCACTGGAGATTGCGTCCGCTCGGCCCGTCCCAGGGTCGTGCCCGCTCTCTCCGACTGCCCCGCCGCATGCGCGTCGCGAGCTGAGGCGTTGCGGAAAGGGTTCGGTTCTCTGGTGGCCCTGCCTCTAACGGCGGGAGGCAGTTCGTTCGGCGCGTTGACGATCTTCTCAGAAAAGCGGGATGCATTCGATGCCCCGCAGGTGATGCTCCTGGAGGAGTTGGCCGCGGACCTGGCCTTCGGGATCACCGCACTGCGGGCCAAGGCTGAGCGCGATCACGCCTACCGGATCGCCGACAACCGAGCGAATCAGCTCAGAGCGCTTGCGTCGGAGCTGGTTCAAACCGAACAACGGGAACGCCAACGCCTGGCCAAGATTCTCCACGATCACCTTCAGCAGCTTCTGGTCGCGGCCAAGTTCTCGATCGGTTCCCTGGCTCGCAACGATGCTGTCCGAGAAGCCTGCCAACAAGTGACAGACGTGCTGGATCAGGCGATACAGGCCTCGCGATCGCTAACCGCGGAGCTCAGCCCGCCCGTCCTTCAGGAAAAGGGCCTGGCCGCAGGACTGGAATGGCTCGCACGCGACATGTGCGAGAAGCACGGCCTGAAAGTCAGCGTTCAGGCGGATTCGACTGCAGCCCCGCTCGATCCGCCTCTCCGGATTTTCCTTTTTGAGACGGTCCGCGAGCTCCTGTTCAACATTGTGAAGCACGCACAGGTGGATGCAGCGTGCGTCCGGTGCGAGCGGACCGACACCCAAGTCATAATCCGGGTCGAGGATGGAGGCGCCGGATTTGACCCCGCGATGCTGGACGACGGGAAGGGCTTCGGTTTGTTAAGCATCAGGGAGAGGACCAGCTATCTCGGCGGACATCTGACCGTTGAAAGCACTCCCGGATGGGGGAGCCGGTTTACCTTGGTTGTGCCTCTGGCGCTGGCAAATGCCACGCACGTGCCCCTCGATGAATCAGCTTTTGTTGAGGGACAGGCGGCAAAGCACATCAGCTCGGCACCGGCCGCGGGGACCGAGGACCGGAAAATCCGCGTCCTGCTGGTGGACGATCACCCGGTCATGCGCCAGGGTCTGGGACGGCTGCTGGAAGACTACCCGGATATCCTGGTGGCAGGCGAGGCCAGCAATGGCAAGGCAGGAGTTGAACTGGCACGCGACCTTCGCCCCGATGTCGTGGTGATGGATATCAGCATGCCGGTCATGGACGGCATCGCAGCCACCCAGGTGATCTGCAGAGAACTGCCGGAGATTGCCGTTATCGGATTGTCAATGCACGAGGATCCGATCATGGAGTCCGCCATTCGGGCCGCCGGTGCCGTCGCCTTCGTTACGAAGGGAGGGCCCTCCGATTGTCTGGTCGCCGCGATCCACGCGGCGGTCCGCCGGGGATGAACAAACGGGCTGAGGCCAGATTCTGTTTGTAGTGTTTCAGCCCACCGGATGGGCCGGCCGGATCACGGTCTCACGCATTGCTACCGCGACCACCACGCCGGAGGCGAGGGTCAGGAGCGCTACTGTCACAATGGCCCAGCGGACACCCAGAAGGTCGGCAGTAACCCCCGCGATCAGAGCCCCGAAAGCATAGCCGCTGTCACGCCAAAGCCGGTAAACGCCGACCGCGGAAGCGCGCCACTCTGGATGCGCGACGTCTCCGATCGCCGCCAATAGCGTCGGATAGACCATGGCGGTTCCCAGCCCCAACAGGATTGAGCCTGCCAGCCAGAGTTTGAAGCCTGGGCTGGCAGCGATCAGCAAGATGGCCGCCCCCTGGAGCCACATTCCTCCCGCGATGAGCCTTTTGCGGCCCGTCCGGTCGGACAGAGCGCCGGTCGCCAACTGGGCGACCCCCCAAACCGCAGGGTAGGCCGCAGCCAACAGGCCGATTCGTTCGACGGACAGGTCGGCTGCCGCAAAGTACAGCGGGAAGAGACCCCAGGCCATCCCGTCGTTCAAGTTGTTGATCATGCCCGCCTGGCTGACGGCAAAAAGCGTCCTGTCCTTCCACGTCGTCAAGGCGAAGACACGGGCGAAGGACTCGGTTTCAGCGGGTCGAGCGCCTGCCGCACGGGATTCATGGCGGGCGTGCCCGCGCGATTCCCTGACAAAGAGGGCTGAAAGCAGCAGACCTCCCAGGGCCAGAATCAAACCCAGGTAGAACGGCACCGGCCGTAAGCCGTAAGCGCCGGCCAGGAACCCTGAGGCCAGGGCGGCAACCGACACCGCGAGGTATCCCGCCGCCTCGTTGAGCCCCATTGCCAGGCCTCGTCTCTCCGGGCCCACCAGGTCGATTTTCATGATCACGGTCGTCGACCAGCACAGTCCCTGGTTGATGCCCAACAGCACGTTTGCCGCGATGATCCAGTTCCAGGAAGGGGCGAACATGAGCAGCAGCGGAACGGGGATACCCGCAAGCCACCCGGCAATAAGGATACTTTTGCGGCCAAGCAGGTCGCTGATTCGGCCGGCCAGCAGATTCGCGAAGGCTTTCACCAGCCCGAAGGTCACGATGAACGAGAGCGCGGCAGCCTTCGACGCCAGGCCGAGCTCCTGCTCAGCGATCAGCGGCAGAATGGCTCTTTCAATACCTACCATTCCGCCTACGAACCCGTTCACCAGAACGAGCAGCGTGAACTGCCTCCAGTTGGCTCGTAATCCCAGCCGTATTGGTTCTCGAAGAGTCAGCTCCTGACCGAGCGGCCGCACAGCAATTGGCTCCAGCCTCTGGCCCGGTTTCTGGACGAAGGAGGCGTGCCGGCGACTCCTTTGAAAAAAATCCGGGCTAGTTGGATTGCATCCTCTTTGTCCATTATTTCACAGCATGACGAGAGCCGAGCTGGGCGTGCCTCGCCCCCAACGCCCCTTGTCCCCTGGCGTAAGTGCAGCTGATGATCCGCTTATGGACGGATGGCCGGGATCTCAAGAGCCAGCCCCTGCGCTTCGGCTGGACGCCTCCGTCGTCGACGCGGGCGAGCCCGAACCGGGCTCAGCGGTAAGGATGTCGCGGCCGAAAACTGCGAAGGCCGCAGTGCCGACCAGGCCGAAAACGAAGGCCGTGAGCAGGTTGGTCCGGGGGCTGATCTGCCACAGAAAAGCGCCGCCAAAAGCGGCCAGGAAGACGACCATGTCGCGCACCAGGTAATAGAGCCCGAACATCCCGGCTTTGCCATCCTCAGGAGAGAGATCGAGAATCAGCGACTTGCGCGTCGGCTCGCCGAACTCTTTCAGACCTCGAAGGATGAAGGCCCCAATCAGCCACTCGAGTGAGCGGCTGTAGAGAAGGGCCAGCGGAAACAGAGTAAAAAAGCCAAACGTGATGAGGACAAAAGGCTTTTTGGCGCTGCGGTCGGCCAGGTAAGCAACCGGTATGTAAACCAGGACGGCGGTCGCCATTTCTACCGTGGTCAGAAGGCCAAACTGCACGGCGGTCACCGGCTCGGCTATGGTTTTCATGCACCAGACTACGACGAAAGCGTACGGTATTTGCTCGCAGAACCGGATGAGAATGTCGGAAAGCAGAAGCTGCTTGAGGCCGGGGCTCATCCGCCTCCACAACCTCCAGACCCCGGGGTTCGAATAGGGAGACCGGGCGCCTGCTCCGTCGCCGGTCACCATCCATTGCTGCAGGAACAGGGCGATGACCGCCATGCCCAGAGCGCCCGCAAAGGCCATGCGAACACCCTCCCGCTCTCCCCAGGCGCTGATGCACAGACCTCCAATCACCGGACCCAGCGCCATGGGAATGCGTCGGACCAGAGAATGCATGCTCACTCCCATGGTGCGTTTGTTCTTGGGAAGCACCCCGTAAAGCAAGCTCATGGTCGCCGGCAAGGACAGCGCCGACCATGAGATAAAGAGCACAGCGCCGGCCAGCACTGCCTGCCACGCCGGGATCAGAATCACCAGGGCAAAGCCGGCAATGGCTGCCAGGTTGAAGATCGCCAGGGACCGCCTGGCGCCGATCCGGTCGGACAGGTAGCCCCCGGGAAAGGAGTAAAGCGCCGAGAGCAGGTTATCCATTGCCTGCAGCAGGCCGATGGCCAGAGCCCCTCCGCCGACGGCCAGTATGTAGACGGGCAGAAAGCGCTCAGCCATTCGCTCGCCCATGTCGACCAGCACCACCATGATCAGGAGCCCTGCGGTGCTGCGTTGCAGCGCGAGAAAGCCTGTAATCCGGGAAACACGGTCCGCCGGAATTTCAGGGACTGCCATTTCTCCTCCGGGCTTTGGCTGTCATTGATCTCCCCATGGGAGGGCGGCTCTATTATCGCATGCCGGGTCAGTCTGGGGGCCCTTGGAGGCGCGACAACGACTCGTCCCCCGAAGTAATGCCTCACTCTTGTTTGTAGTGCCGCCTTCAGGCGGGCTTTTTCGAACCGTAACCGCTCTCAGTGGTCAACCGCGGTTCGAAAAAGCCCGCCTGAAGGCGGCACTACAAACAAGAGTGAGGCATTGGCCCCCGAAGTAACCGCTCAGTTTTCTGCGAGCGAAGCGGCAGGCGCTTTTGGAGTTCATCATGCCATGGATGGTTCGGCCAGAGGACGGTGACCCAGACCGCCTTGCTCCACGTCCTGGCGGCGGCGTTTGTGTCCGTTGCTGCGGTGGTGCGTTGGTTGTTGCCGGACGTGCTCGGAGACACTCCTTTTCTGGCCTTCTACCCGGCAGTGGTCGCGTCGGCCATGTTGGGTGGGTTCGGGCCAGGAGTGGCGGCGACACTCGGCGCCACACTGTGCTACTTGCTCTGGTTCGATCCTGATCCTGGGACGACCTTCAGCAGGGAATTCGTGGACTGGATTCGCATCGCCATCTTCGCGGCCGGGGGCGTTGGAGTCAGCTTTCTCGCCCGGCGGCAACAGCTCGCACGCGCGCGGGAGCGCCGGCAGGCCGAAGAGGTCATGGAACAGGCGAGCTTTCGGCAGGCGGTCATGGCCAACATGGGAGAGGGCCTTTTCACCGTCGATTCCCAGGGCCTGATTACGTACATGAATCCGGCTGCCGAGCGCGCTGTCGGTTGGACTTTCAGCGAACTGGCAGGCCGTCGAATCCACGACGCGAACCACTATAAACACCCGGAGGGCATGCCTTACCCGATCGAAGAATGCGCCTGGCGGCGCGCTCTTTACCAGGGCGCGATCCTGACAAACCACGAAGACACTTTCATCCGCAGGGACGGCAGTTTTCTCCCCGTGGTCCTGAGCTCGGCGCCTCTGGGCCGAGATAAAGCTGCAGGGCTGGTCATCGTCTTTCGCGACGTGAGCCGGCAAAAGCAGGCGGAGGAAGAGCTGCGCGAAATCAACCGGACGCTCGAACAGCGCGTCGAAGAGCGCACGGCAGAGCTCGAGCGCCGGGCCGAAGAGCTCCGCGCTTTGGCCGCAGAACTGGCCCGGACCGAGCAGCGCGAGCAGCGCCGGCTGGCCCAGTGGCTGCACGACGACCTTCAGCAGCTCCTCGTGGCGACCAAGATGCAGATTGCCCTCACCCTGTCCGCCGTCCAGGAGCGGGGTTTGCGGCAGCTCTTGGAAAAGGCCTGCCGGTTGATCGACGAGTCGATCGGACAATCACGATCGCTCACCACCGAGCTGACGCCGCCGATCCTCTATCAGAGCGGCCTGGTGCCCGGGCTCGAGCAGCTTGCCCACTGGGTCAAAGAGAAGCACCGCTTGGATGTCGCCGTGGAAACGACCACCGATGTCAGTCCCGAGAATCAGGAAGCGGCGGTTGTGCTTTTTAGCGCGGCCCGCGAGCTGCTTTTTAATGTCGTCAAACACTCTGGAGTGCATCAGGCACGGGTGACCCTCAGTCAGAAGGAGGGACGAGTCCAACTGGCCGTGGAGGATCAGGGTGTGGGTTTTGACCTGGCGGTCCTTCGGGATGGAACCAAGGCCGGTTTCGGGCTGCTCAATATCCGGGAGCGTCTGCGTTCAATCGGCGGGGACGTCCAGTTTCGAAGCGAGCCCGGGCAGGGAACCTGCGTAACGCTTATCGCCCCGGCAGCCCCCGACGCCGGAGCCACTCCAAGTTGACCTTGGATTGAATGGGGGAAGGGCTCGGAGGCGCGGTCCGGCTCCGAACCACGAGATCCGGTCGCGCTCTGACCCGGACCCAAAGCTTGTGCCGGCAGTCCGCAAGGTCCCCAGAAGGTCGGAAGATCAGCGTGTACGTGTGGCGCAGCTCGGTCACCAGTTGACTGAACGCACTCAGCAGGTGCGCCGTCTCGGTCGGCAGGAACATCTTCCCCCCGGTCTGGCCGGCGATAAGCTGCATCTGCTCCCTGGCCTGTTCCGTCACCCGATCGCGGGCCGCGGCCGCCGGCATCAGGAAGACGGCTAGTATGATGGCTTCGGACCGCCTGATTTCGCGATTGACTTGTTCAAAGTTGCTCCTGGACCCGTCGCCCGCGGCCTGCAGCCGGTTGTCCACGCCGTCACTGAAGATGACGATCACCTTGCGGCCCTCGATTTCACTCAGAGTTTGAATAGAGTTGAGGAGCGCATCGTAAAAGGCCGTGCTGTCTTCCGGTCTGATGGACCTCAACTTCCGTTTGACAGCCGAACGGTCGCTGGTAAAGGGTTGAAGGATCGTGGACCGGGAGCTGAAGGTGGCGAGCGCCACCCGGTCTTCCGGCAGCAGTCCGCGCAGGAACCGATTGGCGACAGCTTTCTGCAGTCCCAGGTACCGGGTCGTGCTGGCGCTTACGTCGAGCAGGAGCATCAGATGAACAGGAACCTGGCTGGGAAGGCACCGATCTGCCATCCGCGGGACCCCGTCCTCGAGCAGCTCGAAGTCTTCTTTCTTCAGCTCTCGCACTGCGGTCCGGTGCCGCGGGTCCCAGACGGAAGCGCTCACTTGCGTCCAGGCGGCATCGACGTTGACCTTGAAACCCGTATCCAAAGGTTCCGCATAGGAGAGACTGTTCGGAGAGTTGGGTGAGTGGTCAGGATCTCGTCTCTCTTGCCCGATCGGACGAGCTGAGACAGATCCGAAAGCCAACGCGAGGAAAAGGACAAGTGTCACACAGCCCCTTGCCTTCTGCACAAGTACGGCCAGACCGTCAACCCTGATGAGGACCATCTCATCCTCCCTCTGGATGAAGAGAGAAGGCTCACCGGCGTTTGCTCGTTTTAAGTCCTGGGAGGAGGAGCCGACACCTGCTGTATCAAGGCCCGACAGCAGTCTCGTGGCGCTCCGTTCCGGGCCCCCCGGAACGGAGAAAGCCGGCTATTAGCGCGTTTCCTCCGATGAGAGAAGTATGGACCAAGACCGGCTCTGTGTATATCCTCAAACGGGGCCGAGTTACAAGAAGGAAGCTCTTGCGCGGCAAGCTGACTGGTTGTGACGGGCAACGAGCTTTCCGCCAGGCCGGCCACGAAACCAGGAGGGCTAAAAATGCGTCGCTCAGTCGTCATTCTTTCTCTCATTGCTTTCTCGTACACCGTCTGGGGACAGGACCAGACGAAGAAGATCCTGGTCAGCAGTTCCGAGCCCGCTCTGGTCGAAAGGCTGAAGAGCGTGACTCCTTTGGCTCGGGTCGTCCCGGTAACGGCCGAGACCGCCGCCCAGGAAATTGCCGATGCCGACGGGTTCATCGGCAATATCACGCCCGCGCTGGTCAAGGCCGGCAAGAAATTGAAGTGGGTTCAGGTCATGAGCGCAGGGGTCGAGAACGTTCTGCATCTGTCTGGCGGTAACGATCTGCGAGACAGCGACATTGTCCTGACGAACAACCAGATTGTGCAGGGGCCTGAGATTGCCGACCATGCTATGGCCATGCTCCTGACGTTGACACGCGATATCGATGCTTTTCTCGAGTACAAACGCCAGGGGGTCTGGCAGCGCAGTGGATACCAGGGGATCGAGCTGGATGGCCGCACGGCGCTGATCATCGGCGTGGGCGGGATTGGGACCCAGATTGCATTTCGGGCGTGGGCTCACGGCATGAACGTGATCGGAGTGGATCCCGAAGACATCCCCTTCATGCCTGTCATTCGCAAAGTCGTCAAACCCGACCAGCTCCACGAGGTTCTCCCGGAAGCCGATGTGGTTTTCGTGTCCGCTCCGCACACCCCCCTCAGTCACAAGATGCTTGGGCCGAAGGAGTTCGGATTGATGAAGAAGGGCGCCTACTTCATCGCCGTAAGCCGTGGCCGGCTCTACGACATGGATGCGCTGGTCGGGGCGATCGAGAGCGGCCGCCTGGCCGGCGCCGGGGTGGACGTGACCGATCCGGAGCCGTTGCCCAAGGGCCATCCGCTGTGGAAGTGCAACAACGTGGTCATTACTCCGCACGTCGCCGGACGGTCGGACAAGGATCGCGCGCGCATGATCGGAACGATTGAGGAAAACCTGCGCCGTTTCGTGGAGGGCCGTCCCCTGGTGAACGTGGTGGACAAGCAGAAAGGTTACTGAAGGAGGCGGCCGCAGCGGCCGCGCCTCAGATGCCTTTTTTGTCGAAGCGCACGGTCCGGGTGTCCTGCTCGAGTCCGGTCCTGACGGCCAGTGGCTGGTAGAGTTCCGGGCGCCTGGTCTTGATCCACCGCCTTCCGGTCGATTGCTCCAGCAGCCCGGCGTCCAGATCGGCGATCACCATGTCGTCGCCGGCCTTGCAGGTTTCGGAGAGGATCCGGCCGTAAGGATCGAGGATCATGGCGTTGCCGGTCCGGACCTCGTCATCGTCCACTCCGACCCCGTTGCTGAAAACCAGGAACAGCCCGTTGTCGTGGGCCCTCGCGGGAAGCCACCGCATCAGCCAGCCCCGGCCCTTGGGACCGCACAGCTCGGCCTGTATGGCAGCCGGGTTCGAATGGCGTGCTTCCCAGACCGAGCGCTCGATAAGGCCCATGATATGAGGGTTGATCGAGGCGCAACCGCCGGTTTGATGGGGCGCCAGCAGCACTTCGGCTCCTCGCAGGGCGGTAATGCGGACGTTTTCGCAGATGTTGACGTCGTAACAGATCAGGACACCCACCCGGCAGCCGTGCGGATCGTCGAAGACCGTGTATTCGGAACCGGCCGACACGCATTCGTTCTCGAACGCGTGGATCTTCCGGTGACGGGCCATCCGGCCGTCGGGCATGGCGACAATGTAGGTGTTGTACAGGCGTCCATCGTCTGCCTGCTCGATCAGTCCCGCCCCGATGGTCAGACCGGTCTCGCGGCTCAGGGAGAGGAGGGCCTGCGATGACGGGCCCGAAAACACCGGCTCTGCCAAAGCCTCCACTTCCGGACGGAAGAGACGGCGCAGAAACCAGTAGCCGGTCAGGCAGCATTCAGGGAAAGCGATGAGCTGGACTCCCCGCTTCGCCGCCTCCCGGGAAAAGCGCCTGACCTTCTCAAAGTTGGCCGCTTTGTCCTTGGGCAGGTGTTCAAACTGGACCGATGCTGCGCGAATGTTGTTCATAGTGTTGCCTCAGGCGCGCCCCAGGTACTTTCCGGTCTCCGTGTCCACGCGCACGATATCTCCTTCCTTGATGAACTGCGGCGTGAGGATCTCCATGTTGTTTTCCAGGGTGACCTTCTTGTAAGTGCTCGTATCTTGCTCGTGGAGCGCGGGTGGCGACGTCACGACCTTCAGGTCGACGTGCTCCGGGAACAGAATCGCAAGGGCCTTGTCTTCGAGGAACAGACCCGTGACTTCCATGCCCTCGGTCAAGAATCTCGATTTCATTCCGAGTTGCTCCCGCGGAATCGGGATCTGATCATAGGTGCGCGGGTTCATGAAGACGTAATGATCTGCATCCTCATAGAGATAATCGAGCTTCTGCTTGTCGACCTCGACCACATCCACCCGCTCGTCCGGCCGGAAGCGCTTCTCCGCCACGGCCCCGGTCATCAGGTTGCGGACTCGAATGTGCTCGAGGCTGCCCATTTTGCCGCCACCCATGTGGTGTTCGGCAGCCAGAATCTGGCATAGGTGACCGTCGAGCCGAACAACCATTCCTGACTTGAGATTAGACGCCGGGATCATAGTTACCTCCGAGGATTTCGTATACCACAGTTTGGCGGCGAGGAAAAACGCGAGTTGAGTTTCAGCGACAAGTCAACTAGACTAATTGTTTTTCCCGAGCCGTATGGACAAAGAAGTACGCGCCCGACTTCGTGACGAGACGTTGGCAGTCGCTGGAGGAGAGGACCTGCATCCTCTGAACTCCTTTCAGCCGCCGATCTTCCAGACCACCAACTTCTGTTTCAACAGCATCGACGACATGGTCGCGCACGCCCAGGGTAAGCGTGACCAGTATCTCTACACGCGAAACGCCAATCCCACTCTGGAAGTCGTCGAGAAGAAAGTCGCGGCCCTGGAGAGCGGGGAAGCGGGACTCGTCACCGGTTCCGGCATGGCGGCGATGGCTTGCGCTCTGCTCGCCTTCCTGAAGAGCGGCGACCGCGTGCTGGCGGCAAGCAGTCTGTACGGCGGCACTCTTCACCTTCTCAATGACATTCTCTCGCGATTCAAGATCGGGACCGACTGGTTTGACATCGCCGACGCCGGCGCGCTCCCGCAACTGATTCAGCCCGCGACCCGGCTGCTCCTGGCCGAGACGCCGACCAACCCGGCTTTGCGTCTTCTGCCGCTGGAAGAGACGGCCCGTTTTGCCAAGGAACACGGCCTCATCAGTGTCATCGACAACACCTTTGCCAGCCCCTTCAATCAGAAACCGATTGAATCGGGCTGGGATGTGGTGGTGCACAGCGCCACCAAGTACCTGGGCGGGCACTCGGATGTGACCGCCGGGGTGATCGTGTCGCGAAAAGAGCTGATCGAGCGCATGGCTTTCTTCCGGCGCTGGCTTGGAGGCGTGCTGGATCCTTCCGCCGGCTACCTGCTCATCCGCGGCGCCAAGACCTTGACGGTGAGGGTGAGCAGACAGAACGAAAATGCTCTGCGGATCGCCCGTTTTCTCGAGACCCATCCCGGGGTGCAGGGTGTCAACTACCCGTTCCTGGAATCGCACCCGCAGTACGAGCTGGCTCGGCGCCAGATGCGGGGCGGAGGCGGAGTGCTCTCTTTTACGGTGCGCGGCGGGTGGCCGGCGACCCGCGCGTTTTTCAACAGTCTTAAGACGATTCCCATTTCGACCAGCCTGGGCGGCGTTGAATCGCTCGTGACCTCGCCGTTCTGGACGTCACACTACGGGATGTCGGACGCCGAGTTGAAGAGCTCAGCCGTAACCGACAGCCTGGTGCGCATGTCCGTCGGCATCGAGGCGGTCGAAGACCTGTGCGCCGACCTCGGTCAGGCTTTGCGGGTCGCAGCTGCCGTTCCAACAGGTCGGGCGTAGGACCTTGAGTATGCAACCGCAGGATGTGATTGTGCGACGGGCCGCTAGAGAAATCAGGGGAAAACAAAAGGTCGCAATCGGACCCGGAATCCCGGAGCTTGTTGAGCAGGCCGTCGAGCCGGGAACGCAAGTTTTCCGTCTTAATGATCGAACCACCCGGATACCCCCCTTGAAGATAGCGCTTGTGGAAGCAGCCGAAGTGTCCCAGGCCGGTGATCTGTGCCTCCCCCCCGATGTGCGCTGCGACGAGATCCAGGCCGAGGAATGGGTGGCGGTGACCACCCTTACAGACCCGAGCGGAAACCCCAAGATTGTCCGCAAATGCCACAGCAAGGTCTTTCGGCCGCATTGTGTGAAGAAGATCATCACCGAAAAAGGGGTGATCGAGGTGACCGACAAGGGCCTCGTCCTCAGGGAGGTCCGACCGGGCGTCGCCACCGACGATGTCAAGAAAGAAACCGCCGCCAGCCTTCATATTGCCGATGATTTGAAACTGATGGAGTTGTGAGGCTGGCCCCAGAGTGGAAGCGCCTTCTCTGAGGGCGAACTGACGACTCCCCCCAACTAGATGCGCTTGAATCCTCTCAGAACATCCTCAATCGAGATCCTTAACAGGATCGGCCGGCCGTGCGGGCAGGTGTAAGGGTCCTGGCAGAGCATCAGGGTGTCGAGAATCCACTGCATCTTTTCGCGCGACAGCGGTGTGTTGATCTTGATCGCAGCCCGGCAGGCGATGCTGATGGCCAGCTTCTGCCGCAGCCGCTCGAGGCCTTCAACGGCTCGATCCCCCCGCAACTCGCGTGTGTCAAAGCTGCTCAGGATTTCCTCGAGCAGTTTCTGGGCGTCGCAGTGCCCGGCCATCGCCGGTACTCCCTTGACCACAATCGTCTGGTTTCCGAACCAGTCCACCTCAAAGCCGTTGCGGTTCAGCTCGTCGTTCAAATGCTCGAAAACGGCAGACTGACGAGGATCAAGCTGGAGAGTCCCCGGAACAAGCAGGCGCTGGACAGGCAGGTTCTCGCCGCTTTCCATGCTCTTGAGCGCCCGGTCATACAGGATGCGTTCATGCGCCACATGCTGGTCCACGAGCAGCACCGAGTCCCGCTCGGTCACGACGATGAAGCTCTCCACGAATTGGCCCAGGACAACGGGGGATCGCGCCAGGTGGGCGGTCTCCGGAATGGCGTCATCTCCGTGAGGATCGGGCGGGGGGCCCATGCTGGCAAAACCTGCAGCGATCGGATCAGCCTGGAACCCGCTCGGCAGGCTGGCCTGATAGGGGCTGGTCAGGCGAAATCCGCCAAGGTGATATCGCTCGGGAAGCGGGTGATCCGCCGCTGACGGCATGTCCCACAACCGCTCCTTACCTAAGGCCGGCTGGACCTGACTCCCGGGGATGGGCCTGGACAGTGCCGAGAAACTGGATTTTCCTTGGACGAGCGCACGTTCTATTGCCTGACAGATGCCTGTGTAGACCGGGCTCGTATTGCGGAACCGTATCTCCGTCTTGCGCGGATGGACATTGACATCGATCTCCGCCGGGTCCAGCTCGACAAACAGAATAACCACAGGATAGACGGAGGCTGGAATGAGGTCTTGATAGGAGTCCCGGATGGCGCGGGTGAGCACGCGGTCACTGACGCTCCTCCCGTTAACGTAGAGAAACTGCGATCCCGGGGTGCTGCGCTGCTCATGCGGCAGCGACGTGAAACCCCGGATCCGGACCGTGTCATTCGAGAAATCCAGCTCCACGAGACTCGCCAGGAAATCCTGCCCGAAAACCTGGTAAACGCGCTCTCCGAGATCGGCGGCGCGCGTCGCCTGGAGCACGCTTCGCTTCTGATGGCTGAATTGAAACTCGACGTTCGGACAGGCCAGCGCGTAAGACATGATCTGCCGGGTGAGATGAGTCAGCTCGGTGGGAATGGATTTCAGGAATTTGCGCCGGGCCGGCACGTTGAAGAAGAGGTCCTCGACCGTGACCTCCGTGCCGGCCGGCCAGGCGATTTCGCCGGCACTTTTCAGGTTCCCTCCCTCGTAAACGATTTCCGTCCCCGGCTGGGGGCCTTGACCGGCGCCAGTCCTTTCCACCGTTCGGAGCCTCATCCGGGAAACGGAGGCAATCGAAGGAAGGGCCTCACCCCGAAACCCGAGGGTGCTGATGCGCGACAAATCATCGAAAGTCGAGATTTTGCTGGTGGCGTGGTGTTTGAAGGCAGTCCGCGCGTCTTCGGGACTCATCCCGACACCATCATCACGGATTAATATGCGGCTGGTTCCGCCGTTGTCGGCCTCAATGACGATCTTCGTTGCCTGAGCATCGAGCGAGTTCTCGAGGAGCTCCTTGGCCACGGATGCCGGCCTCTCCACAATCTCGCCGGCGGCAATCTTATGGACCAGGACCTCCGGTAAAACCTGAACGCGCGTCATAAGGACCGATTATAGGAGCCTACGATGACAACCCGTTATCCCGGGAAAGGGCCCGCCTCTGGCGGCGTCTCACCCGTTCTGAAGTACTTGCGCAGCATGGCGCCCCACAACACCAGCGAGCCTGCGAAGAGGACAAGAAACAGCACCATGAGGTTCCATTGAATCCGAGCGTCAGGCGTCTCCAGGAAGGGCGCCAGATAAGCGCGTCTCAGGACCTCGCGCATCAGGGCCATGCCGATCAGGACGAAAGCCGTGAGGAGGAGCGACGTCAGCGCCAGCCGGCGGGGGGCGTTCGACCGAAGCGCCGCGAGCATGAGAAGAACTGCGGGAAGCGTGGCCACGAGCGTGGCGCCGAAAAGGAGTGTAGCACGCCAGTCGCCGCCCAGGAAAAACATCAGCTTGTCCCGAGGCAGGCTGATGAGGAACCATGTCCCGACGATGAACTGGAGCATCGTCGGGACGATGAACCAGTAAGCGCCGTGCTGCAGAAGGAATTGCGCGTACGCCGGGTCTTGTTTCCGCTTCATCAGGCCCAGCACTACGACCAGCAGGCCCGCGACCGCCGCGGCGGCGACGAGCGTGTGGACGAGACGCGGCCAGAGCATCGGCTCCTCCAGATTCAGGTTCAGCCCGGCGGAATCGGCGTGGTACCTGGCCAGCCACTTCTCGGGAGTAAGCAAGAGGGTGAAATTGTTCGTGTAGATAAAGGCAATTGTCAGGAAAACAGCCAGGGCGAGGAAGGACAGGAAACGGTACCCGCTTCGTTCGCCTTTAAAGGCCACCAGGTACGAGGCATAGTAGCCGATGGTCAGCAGGACGATCACCGAGAGCCAAGGCCAGGCGAGGATCACCGAGGACGAGTAGAAGAACTGCCCGTAGAGAACCTGCACAAAGAGCAAGGGGGCGACGCCCAGAGTGATGGTGGCAGCAAGGAAGGAAGGGATTTTCCGCGCGAGGTCGCCGGCCAGCCGTTGATGAAACGGGTGACTCCGCCGTAAGAACGCGGTTGTGGAGATCAGGGTCCCCCCAAACACACAGTTCATCGCGATCGTGTGGAGCAGGAAAGTCAGGACTAGCAAGGTCCAGAAAAGCCAGACCGGACCGGGAAGAGGGATCGGGTCAACGGCGGGTATGACAGGCTGAGTCGGCATCTTCTTTTCGTCAGTCGGCGACTTTGCTCCTGAGCCAGGCAGCCAGGACCTTTCGTTCCTGATCCGTCCCGGCAAAAGGCGGCATCTTTGGATTCACGTTATTCAGGCGCCCGATGAGGTCGTAGATCTCCGCTTCATTACGGCGTCCCAGGCGAGAGAAAAGCGGGTCATCGGGCGACTCGACATGGCAGTCGGAGCAATTCTTTTCGAAAACCCCGCTTCCGCTCGTGTCCGGTTGAGGCCCAGACAGGTGCAGGCGGGCCCGTATGCCGGTGTTCAGACCGGCCAGAAAGCGCGCGAGGGCGCGTCTTTCACTGTCGGTTCCGACGAAGCGAGGCATGACTCCGTTGAGCATCTTGTCGAGGCTTCCCAGGCGGAAGTAGATCGCTGATTCATCCCAGTTCTTGTTGCGGATCAGCTGGCTTAAGCCGCGATAATGACTGATCGTATGGCAGCTCTGGCATTGCAGCCGGAACACCTCTCGTCCCGCCTCGACCTCGTTGTCGGGAGTGACTTCCTTGTAGCGGCTCCAGCGTGCAGACGCGAGGATTCCCCGTTCCTGGATCCGGTCTGCGCTCAAACCTGCGTCCCCGGGACCCGCGTGTGCCAGGACGGAATTGCTGTACATGTAACCGTAGATTACGTAAGGCTTGCGGATTGACTCGCGAACGAGCTCAAACGAACCCATAGCGCCGAAGGCAGCGGCAAAGACCACGAGGCTGAGCGCAAAAGGGAAGCGTCGTGGTCTGAGAAAGGCCCACAAGGAACCGGCCAAGGCGACAGCAGCAAAAACCAGGATCAGGTTGGCGTACCGGGTCGGCGTCGGCGTTCGGCCCTGGGCGCTTGCCCAGACACCCGGAGGCAGTTTCGAAATGTACCAGAAGGCGAAAAGCGGGAGGAGCGCAAACGCCGGGACTATCCAGCGCGCGCTCCAGGCAATCACGCGGGTGCGCAAGACGCGGTCCTTTTCACGCGCCGCTCTCAGCAAGGCGTAGACTCCTGCGAGAACCAGGGAGAAGGCAAAACGGATGCCCAGGGAAGGGAGGTAGGTCGGATTCAGAAAGCCGTCCCGGAACGTCCCGGACTCGAGCCATGCTCCCGGCGTCAGCATGAACGTGATGATCCCGTTGATCACGACCAGGCTCATGAAAGCCGACCAGAAATAAACCCAACCGATCCAGAGATGAGTGTCCCGATCGAGGGTCTTCCAGCCGTAGAGGTAAAGCAGGGAGGCGGTGATTTCAAGGAAGAAGAAGAGCCACTCGATCGCCCAGGCCCAGACGTAAGAGCGGATGAGCGCGCTGGTCGCGGACGGATGAACCAGGCCGATCGTGAACCAGATCCCCACACCCGTGACGGCGCCGAAGACCACCGTCAGCAGGACAAAAAAGCGCGTATGCCTTGCCACCCAGTCGAGGAACCCCCGGTCGTTCAGACGGTAGCCTCGCTTTTCGGACACCACAAGGAAAAGTCCGCCGCCGATGGCAAAATGGGAGACGAAGACGTGGACAATGGATAGGATTGCGATCAGGAGTCCCGAGCCAAAGGCGACATCCCAGACGGGATAGTTCATCTCCCGGAGCATACTTCAAACGCGGAAGAAGTGGAATCGGACCTCGAGGTCCTCGAGGTGCGGACTGCTTGACTAAGCCGACGGTTCAGGGCAGCATGAACCGCGGACGAGGACTCATGGCTTTGCAGCCCCAGTTCGCGATCGGTGTCGTATTGGCTGTCCTTTCACTCCCTCTCGTTGCCCGGAAGGTCCCGATGAATCGGGTTTACGGGGTACGGACCCCCAAGGCTTTCGCTTCGGAACGTAACTGGTACGAGATTAACGCCTACGGAGGCAAGCTTCTTTTCGGCTACGGCCTGCTGCTGGTTGTTTTCAGCATCGTGGCCGAGGACCTGATGCCGCCGCCGACCAGCCCCTGGTCCCCCGTGTTCGTGGCCGGTCCGATGGTTCTGATCCTCCCCGTCTTTCTCCTGATTCGTTCCTTCGCACGACGCCTGCCGGATCGGTGAGATCCACGGGCTGCGCGTTAAGGCCCGTCGTTTCAACCGGGACGCCGGTCAGCTCAAAGCCGGCTTGCTTTTTCCTGTAGCCGATCTTATGGACATTTTCTGTAACAAGAAAGGAGGAGGAGACTATGTCTCGACGAAACGTTGTTGTCGTCCTCGGAATTCTGCTTTCGGGCATCTTCTTTTCCACTCTTTCTGCCCGAACCCTGGAATTCAATCCTTACCTCGGGATCTTCGCCCCGACCGAAGTGAATTCCTTCGACTTGAAGAACCCGGCGATGCTTGGAATACGAGGCGGGGTTTTTCTAACTCGGGACGTCGGAGTTGAAGCGAACCTGGGGTATACCAATCACCTCGAATTTGCCCATACTGACCCGAAGTCGCGAGGGCTGTTATGGGAAGCAGAGGGCCTGTATCACTTCCGCGTGGGTCGCCTGCGTCCGTTCGCCGTTTTCGGAGTGGGCGCCTTGACCACACTGGTCGACAAGAAGACTCTCCCTCAGACAAGCGCCACCCTCCCATATTTCAGGGACGGCGAGACCTTTTTCAACTTCAGCTGGGGCGGGGGCATCAAAGCGATGCAGCTGTGGGGCCCGATGGGAATCCGAGCCGACCTGCGCGGCCGAACCATGGCCAACATTCGCGACGACACTGTCACCGCTTGTGAGCTGACAGGCGGTCTCACCTTCGATTGGGAACGCTGACGAACCCAGGCCTCCGGCCCATGCGGCCGGAGGCACTGGACTTTGGCGAAAGTATACAGATGAATCAACAGGAGCCGCTGCTGTGTGGCTGTATGGTCCTCGCTGGGGGCGAAGGACAGCGGATGAGCACCCTGATTCGTTCCTGGCTGGGCAGGGAACGCCCCAAACAATACTGTACGTTCGTGGGAACCCGATCGATGCTGAAGCATACTCTGGATAGAGTCAGCAGCTTTGTGAATGGCCAACAGATCGTGACGGTCATCGGGAAGAACCACCTGATTCGCTTCTGGCAGAATCTAGGCGAGAGCCTGCCCGGAAGGATCCTGGAACAACCGGTCTCCCTCGGAACCGGCACAGGGATATTCCTCGCGGCCACTTGTATTCTGGCAAACGACCCGAATGCCACGTTCCTGATTCTTCCCTCCGATCATTTCGTTTATCCTGAGCACCGTTTCGTGGCTGAACTGAAAGAGATGGCGCGGCTGGCCGAACTCTTTAGCAACCGCCTCATCGTCCTTGGAGTCAAGCCGGACCGTCCTGAGACGGAGTATGGCTGGATCCAACCCGGCGGCGAACGGGGAGAAAGAATCAGAGACGTGAAGAAGTTCCGGGAGAAACCGGTTTCCCGGGAGGCTGTGGATCTGCTCTTCGAGCCCGGCAGTCTATGGAACACGTTGGTGATCGCGACTAAGGGACACGTCCTCTGGCGTCTTGGAGAGCGTTTTTTCCCCCGCATGTTGGAGAAGTTCGGAGCCCTACGCGCCACGCTGGAATCCGCCTACCGCGGACAGATTCTGGATACGAGGACCGGAACGAATCGAATCCCGCTTCCGCCGCTCACCGACGTCTACGAAGGCCTCGAGGTTGCGGATTTTTCGAGCGATCTTCTCCAAAGGGCCCCAGAGCAAACCCTGGTTTATCAGATGGGTGACGGTTTGCGCTGGAGTGACTGGGGAAAGCCTGAACGGGTCTGGGAGAGCCTGCAACTCATAGGAAAGACCCCGCGGTTCCCTCGGACTCTCGCCTTTCAGAATGCGGTCGGCAACTCGTTGAGTCCGAGCCAGTAGATGGTCTCGCATCGTGGGAGCCGTTGACGGTCCGAAATCTTAACCGAGTGAATCGTGCTTGCGACTGGTGGATAGGCGGTTCATGAATGTCCCCCTATCCTTTTTGTGTCGCGGACCTTCTTCAGGATCCTGGCATCGCTTTCGTGCCGGGGATCATCGATCGATTCTTTGATGGCGATAAGAGTGTGCAGGTCGATCCAGTTGGCGCCCGCCTCCCCGTAGCGACCGCGGATACGGCTTGCCCAAGCCTTTTCGAAGTCAATCCCGGGTAATGTGAGGATCAGATCAATCCGGTCAGGAGCGCCGATCTGCAGAATCTGTTGGTAATCTGTCGATCAGGATAGGGCTCCCGAACTCCTCCAAGGCACGATTCGCACGATCGACGTTCTCCTCGGACGGATCGATCCACAGATCCATGTCTTTGGTGTATCTCGGCTTGGCGTGGTAGATGAAGGCAAGCCCCCCGACTATCAGGTACTTTACCTGATAGGTCTCGAGCAAGCGTAGTATGTCCTCGAAGTCCTGGACGGTTTCCATACCGGGCGTCAGTCGCTCTCTTCCCGAGAGTCGAGAACTTTCTGGACATCGCGCCTGATCGCCACCAGTGCAGAGAGACGCTGCTCAGGCGAGTGCCGTTGCCAGAACTCAAGGTCCCATTGTTCGGCTTCGTCGAAGCTGTGCGCCCGATGGGCCACGATCCGCTTCTTTCTTGACTCTGTCCGTTCAGCCAAAGTCATGGCGAAGCTCTCGGCTCTATTCTACTTGATCCCACGCCGTTTTGCGTTGGCGTCAAAGCGTACCGCCGTCGGGGCGCGGGATCAGGAGACTGAAAGTGCTCAGGGGGAATAGGGGAATAGGAAATGTAGGGAAATACCGTGGCTGTCCCCCTATTTCGGATAGTTCCTCCAAGGTAGAAATGGTCTGCTATGGTAGAATCGGGTTATGGCGACTCTCAACATCAAGAACCAGATGGTGGTGAAGCTCGCGGAGGAAGTCAGTCGCATCACGGGCGAGAGCAGGACTGAGGCCATTCGGCGTGCCCTGGAAGAGAGAAAACAGCGACTCACGCTGCGGGTCTCACGTGTCGGCCGTCCTCAGCGCCTCGAGGAGTTCCTGGAACAAGAACTGTGGGCGCAGATCCCCTCCGGAGTTCTCGGCACGACATTGTCCAAGGAGCAGGAGGAGGAGCTGTTGGGGTTTGGACAGACGGGAGTATAGACATGACCGCGATTGCCCTCATAGGGAGAGGGAGTGATGATTGTCGACACCTCAGCGATCGTCTCAGTGTTTATGAAGGAACCTGGTTACGAGGCGCCTTTCCTGAAGATGGCCGAGGGCGCCAACCTCGCGATCGGCGCCCCCACCCTGGCCGAAACAGGCGTGGTGCTGACGAGCAGAATCGGACGGGATGCCCGGGGGCTTCTCGCGCGGTTCCTGAGCGAGTTTGAGATAGCCGTGATCCCCTTCGGAGAGGAACACTGGATCAAGGCCATCGATGCTTACCTCCGCTTCGGCAAGGGCCGGCACCCGGCCTCTCTCAACTTTGGCGACTGCCTCAGTTACGCAACGGCAAAGGTAGCAGGTCTGCCGCTCATTTTTGTGGGGGACGACTTTTCGAAAACCGACCTTCAGGCGGGGTAGGCTCGGCCGTCCGATCAGGCCGACTCTGACGCGAGTGAACTAAGGCAGGTCCGGCTCGCTGCGACGACGGAGCGGCCTACTTCAGCTCACGTTGGCAGGCATCGAGAGTCAGGCGCCGGCTACCACAGCGTATGCACCACGCCGCTTTTCCGAATGAGCCGATCGGAGGTGATGAGCATCAGGTCGTTCACGAGTGCGGTGGCCGCAATGAGCCGGTCGGCCGGATCGGGCGGGAACGAGTCGCCCAGTTGCTCTGATTCAATCGCCACGTCAACCGTGAGGGGAAGCACCTCGAGCTGCGGCGACGCCACCGCCGCGCGCAACCACAACGGCCACGGTCCGAAGCGCTTGCCGACAACGACTTCGCCGTGAGCGAGGTGCCAGGCGGCTTCCTTCAGCGAGATCGCGGCAATCCCGACGCGCTCCGGGGCGGGGAGCGCGCCTAAGGCGGCGCGGGCGCGCCGACTCAGACGAGGATGATCGAGTACGACCCAGAGCCACACGTGCGTGTCCAGCACGTACTTCACTTCAAGCTCCGGAACCATGCGTCCGGCGATGCGATCGGCGCCTCGATGTCACCCCGGATTTCGGCGGTGCCGGCAAGGCAGCCAACAAGGCCGCCGGTGCGCTCGGTTCCGGCTGTGATAGGCACGATCTTCGCGACCTCGCGATGGCGATTGAGGATGATCACCGTCTCCCCGCTGGCCGCGCGACGAATGAACTCGCTCGCCCGGTCGCGAAACTCGCCAATCTGGACCCGTTTCATAAGGCAAATTGTAGCCACGTACTTGGCTATGTAAACCAAACAGGCCCAGCCGAGCGGCTCGCCCCTAATGGCGGGGGGAATTGGGGGGACAGCTGTCCCCCTATTTCGCGTCAAGGCGTACCGCCGCCGGGGCGCGGGATCAGAAGACTGAAAGTGCTTTTCGTGACAAAGTGACCGGCCTGGCAAGGATCAGAACCGCTTTTGACCGCTTTTGAAACATGTCCCAGGCGTGCTAAGCTTTCAGACGTCGGAATCACGATTTACGCGTTGCGCAGAGGTTGGCGCCAAGGTTGATTGCGGCTCGCGTGGACGTGGTGACGGGTTATGCAGCGTGGAGACCGGGGTCGAGTGGACCGTATTTCACGATATACTCACAGCGACGAGGGACAGCGCGTCCGGGCAGCAGCGTCGGGCCGATTCCCACCATGTTTCACAACACGGCTGAGCCGAAAAGGTCCGACGAAAAGCTTCAAGTCGCTTCCAATCGATAACATGGGCGGTTAGCTCAGCTGGCAGAGCGTCTGTCTTACACACAGAAGGTCACTGGTTCGAGCCCGGTACCGCCCATTCCTTCTTTTCAATTCTTTGCCTCACATCTGATCTCCGATAGTGCCTTTCGGTTTCGAAATGCGCTACGAAGGGGTGAACATCGCTCGAGTGGCGTTGGCGTCATCCGACAAACGCCCCCTGCCCAACTGCAAAACGGATCGTCTCCCATCCCTCGCTACTCCAAGAGCCGCGCCAGGCGATCTGTCGGCATGCACCCGACGCGCTCCGCTGAACAGCGCTGCGCTTGAGGCTCTGTTCCGCCTCGCTGCCGTAACGCCGACTCCAGTCGCAGACTTCGTGTAGCGCGGTTCTGTTTCACGCGGCGGCCGTCGACTGCCTTCCGGTCTTCAGGAGTAAGTTGCCGACGATGATACCGGCGACGATACCGATGGCAGCGCCGATAGCCATGTATTCAAGCAGCAGCTGGCCCGACAGGCGAAGCATAATGCCGAGCGCCCACCCGGTAAACGACCCGAGGATCAGGCCGACGAAACCAAACCCGAGGAATGAGCCGAAGGAGTACGGTTTCGGATGGAGCAGGTCGTCCTGGTCAACCGACTTCAGCTTGGGCGCCAGCAGGTGTATGACCAGCAGGGCGAGGAGGTACAACGGACCGACGGCAAAGAAGATGGGCATGTAGTTTCCGTTTGTGCTCTGGAGGATGTAGCCGGTGATGACCGCCATCGTCACGCCGCCGAATGCGCCTGCCATGCCGCCAACGCCAACCACCGAGCCGACCGCACCGCGCGGAAACATGTCGCTCGTCAGAGTAAAGATGTTCGCCGAAAATCCCTGGTGCGAGGCCGCGGCAATCGAGAACAGGATCACGGCCAGCCAAAGAGACTCGGCGTACGGCATGAGCATGATGGGCAAAACGGTCAGGGAGCAGGTCAGCAAGCCGATCTTGCGGGCGGCGTTAACCGACCAGCCGCGCTTGATGAGGCCGGAGGAGAGCCAGCCGCCGCCAATGCTCCCTATGTCGGCGACGACATAGATGACGATCAGCGGAAGTCCGACCGTCGAGAGGTCCACCCCGTGCTTGTCCCTGAGGAAGCTCGGCGCCCAATAAAGGTAGAACCACCAGACGGGGTCCGTCATGTACTTGCCGATGGCAAAGGCGGAGGTCTGCTTATGTGGCAGCAGCTGAATCCAGCGCCACTTCTGCGGTGGGTCAGGCGGGTCGGACTGGATGTAGGCCAGCTCGGGCTTCTTCAGCTTCGGGTGCACTTCAGGCTTCTGGTACATCGGGAGCCAGAACACCAGCCAGAGAAACCCCAGCGCGCCTGTGAGGATAAACGCCCACTGCCAGCCCCAGTGGATCGCAATCCAGGGGACCGTCAGCGGTGCCACGACGGCGCCAACGTTCGTGCCGGCATTGTAGATTCCCTGGGCGAGGGCCCGCTCTCTTTTGGGAAACCACTCGGCCACCGTCTTGACCGCGGCCGGGAAGTTCGCCGCTTCGCCTAATCCAAGAGCCGCGCGGGCCATGCCAAATCCGAGCGGAGTGCGGGCGAGCGCATGGGCCATGCCGGCGAGACTCCAGATGGTCAACGCCATGGCGTAACCGATCTTGGTCCCGAACCGATCGATCAGACGCCCGGAGATCAGCAGTCCAAGCGCATAAGCCGCGTTGAAGGCGGCCACGATGTTCCCGTAGTCAATTTCCGACCAGCCGATGATCTTCTGCAGATCCCTGGCGAGGATACCGATCACTTGCCGGTCGACGTAGTTTATGGTGGTGGCAAAGAACAGCAGCGCGCAGATCACCCAACGGTAATGCCCGACGCGCTCCATCACCCGTGCCCCAACCGATACGGGGCTTGATTGAAAGGATTGCACTGAAGCCTGATCCTGGTTTTCATCCATAGCGTGTAAGGATAAGTCAAGCCGGACAGGCGCGTCGAGGTAACCGCTCAGTTTTTTGTTCGGAGTGTGGCAGCAACGAGGAGAGAGGCCGGTGCTTTATCAGTCGAGGATCTGCCTTGAAAAAGAAAAGTGGTATCGAAGAGAAGTTTTATCCCCCTGATCTGGACCTGGCTGAGGACCTGGACGATGACGAGATATTCCGCCAGGCGATGTCCGGGGTGACTCCTTTGCCGGAGGGGGCGGCGAAGGTACGGGTCAGAAAAGGGACGGACAATCACACGGATCGGGCGGGCGCGGAATCATCTCCTGAAGAGGGCGAAGATCCGGCGCAGGTTTTCCTGCGCGCTGTCCAGCAG
This sequence comes from Acidobacteriota bacterium, assembly GCA_041946865.1. GTDB lineage: Bacteria > Acidobacteriota > UBA6911 > RPQK01 > RPQK01 > RPQK01. Next base: position 47,620 of record JBHGBF010000042.1, read on the forward strand.
GCGAACGACGACGAGATCTTCCAGACGAACGAATACGTCGAGGGTGGCGCCCAGGCCTGGGACACCCGGCTCTTAAAGAAGTTGCGGGAAGGCGGGTTCGCCGTTCAAGCGGAGCTGGACCTTCACGGGTTCAGCCAGAGGGAAGCGGTTCAAAAGCTCGAGGAATTCGTCCAGGATTGCTGCCGGCGGGGCTTCACCTGTGTTCGGATCATTCACGGCCGGGGCAAGAACTCTCCGAGCCCGGTCCCTGTCTTGAAGAACGGGGTGGAACGCTGGCTCTCGCGCCGCCGCTCCGCGCGGTTTGTGGCTGCCTACACCTCGGCCCGGCTGGTGGACGGGGGCGGCGGGGCCATGTACGTTCTGCTGCGCTGTGGGTAACGCGGGCGTTACCTGGCCGGCTGCGGCGGCTTCTTGATTTCCTCTTTCAAAAACACTTTGAGCCGGTTCTCCAATTCAAGGGGGATCTGCACGCGCTGATCTTTAAGCTGTCCCGCCAATTCAGAGCATTTCCGGTATGACTTTAGAAAATGGATGCAGGGAGGACAGGACTGAAGGTGCTCGTCGAGGCGCTGGTAGGTCCGTGTGTCGAGATTGCGCTCGATGTAGTCCATGAGCAGATCCACGCAGTCTCTGCAGCTGATATCGCCTTTCATATGGTGTCCTCGAAGTAATGAGCGAGCTTTTCCCGGACAAAAAGGCGGGCTCTATGAATGCGGGTCTTGGTGGTCGGTTCTTTCAAACCGAGAAGAGATGAAATCTGTTTAATCGAATAGCCTTCAATATCCCTCAAGACCAGGGGAACGCGGTACTCGAAAGGGAGCGCCTGAATGGCGTCGTAGAGCTCGCCGCCCAGTTCCCGGTTGAGCATGACTTCTTCGGGATCGACGCTCCACCCGAAAGGGGGATTGACGTACTGACCATCGGTCGTGAACTGTGGAAGCGAGTCATCCAGCTGAATCTCCCGTTCGCGTGCGGCGCGGTACTTGCGCAGCCACATGATCGAATTGTTGACCGCGATGCGCTTGATCCACGGCCAGATATCGCTTTCCTCGCGAAAAGTCTCTATCTTCCTTATTATCTTGAGAAGCGTATCCTGGAGAATCTCTTCGGCGTCCGAAGGGTTCTTGGTGTAGTTGAGAATAACGCCGAACAAAGGTCTGGAAAACTGATGCACAAATTCATCGATGGTATCCGCGTTCTGACTCTTGAGGCCCTCGATGATCTGGTGCTGATCCATTTCTCTAGTGGTCATCTTCCTTCTTGTGCCTCGCTTAATACGATACATCAAAACCCCCAGCTGGCGAAACCGAGGCAGGAACCGGGAACGCCCGGCCCGATTGCTTTTAAAATCCTGGATTGGTAGGATTTTCTCATGGTCTGGGCATCCCTTCTGCTAGCTGTCGTGTCGCTTCTCCAGCCGCAGACGGGAGCGCGGCGCCCGGCCCCGGGGCCACCCAAGCCGGCTGCCCCGCCCGCCTATCTTCGAGCAATCGAATCTCGGGTTGACCAGGGAAACATGGCGCGGATTGTCCTGCGATCCGGCCTGGTGCTCCTGGTGGAAGAACAGGCAGCCGATCCGCTGGTCGCGGTGCAGACCACGATTCAAGCCGGAACGGCGGATGAAGGGCCGGACAAGGGCGTGGCGGCGCTGCTGGCCCGCCTTCTGCTCAGGGGCTCCGGCTTTGCCGACGGGGTGCAAAAGCTGAGCGGCACCGCCCGCATTCAAATCGGCCCATACAGCACGGTCTTTTCCTCGGTCGCCCCGGTGGACAATCTGCCCCGGATCCTCACGCTTCACTCGGAGCTTCTCACTTTTCCCAAGCTTGCCGACCCCATGGTGGCTCGCGAAAGGCAGCTGCTCCAGGAAGAGCGGCGCCGGGAGGGCAGCGCTCTCGAACTGGTAAGGCGCCGGCTGTCGGGGAAGGCGGAGCCGGACGCCGGCGACCAGCTCGACATGGCCCGGCTGCGCGCCTTCCATCAGCGCCACTACCGGAAGCCCAATGCCATCCTGGGAATAGTCGGCGGGGTTATCCGGGAACAGCTCCTGGAGAAGGTGGTGGAGCTTTACGGCAGAGGCCGGGCTGCTCCTGAAGAGAGAAAAGTGGCGGGCGAGGCGGCTTTGGCTGGTTTCTCCTATACCTTTTCCCAAGGCAAAGTCAGCCAGCCGTACGTCTTTCTGAGATACAGGGGCCCGGGGCGGACCGATCCAGACTTCTATCCGTTTCTCCTCGTCGCGTACGCACTCGGACAAGGAGCTGATTCAGCCTTCGGAACCGCGCTCCAAAGCGACGGAAACCTGGTTCTGGCCGAAGCCTCCAATCCCGCCTTTACTGAAGATCCGTCGCTCGTTGTCACCCTGGTCCCCGCCGAAGGGCGCATCGATGCCATGGAAGTTGAGACACTGGCCAGGGCGGATGTGATTCGCCTGCACGGTCTGAACGAAGACCAGCTGGAGGCGGCCAAAGCGCTTTTCTTGACCGACTTTTATTCACGGCTGGCCACGATGGAAGAGCGCGCCTGCGCTCTGGCGGTTGACGAGTTGCTGGGGAAGGGTCTGGATCGCGACGCAATTCCCCGGCGTATTGCCGCGGTCGGGATGGAGGACATCAAGAGGGCGGCTGCCCGCTATCTCGGCCCTGCGAATCTCGCCATCGTTGAGCTGCTGCCGGAAAGCGCGGAGGCCCGGACGTTTACGCCTCAGAGCTACCAGGAGATGCTGCGCACCCTGCTGCCTCCCGCCGTCGCCAAGCTGACGGAAACGAAGGAGCTGGCCATTCGCGCCGAAGGGCCGTCGTTGGGGCCGACCCTTTCTTTTAAACCGAAATACCTGAAGTATGAGCTGAAGAAGACGTCCGTGGTCCGCGGCCCCGACATATACTACCAGGAAGACCGCTCAGCTCCGCTGGTGCACGTGGGACTCTTCTATCCCGGCGGCCGCTTCAAGGAAAGCGCCGGCAAACGGGGAATCACGCAGGTGATGCTGGAGGCCGTCGTCCGGACAGCCTTACGGGCCAAAGGAAGAGCGGCGGCCGGGGACCTTGATCAGATCGGGGCTAAGATCTCGATTGTCGATGAACCAGACTTCTTCGGTTTTCAGGCGGTCGTTTTGTCGAATCATCTCGATGAGTTGCTCCGGACGCTGATTGAATGGGTGCGCCACGTGCAGATTGAAGAGACCGACGTGAACGCGGCCCGGGAGAGCGTCCTGGCCCGCCTCCGTCTTCAGCAGGATCGGAACGAGGTGATCCCGGGCGCCCCGATCTGGGAGGGCCATCCCTACGGCGCAAGCCGCTACGGTACCGCCGATGACCTGCAACTGATCGATTTGGCGGCAGTTCAGGAATGGCGGAAGACGCAGATCGGTGAGACGCATCCCTTGATCCTGGTCCGGGGGGACGTTCAGGGGACCTCTTTCCTGGAGCAGTTCGTCTCGGCGTTAAGTGATCGGCGTCTGAAGCCGGCCGAGGTCCAGCCGCCCGAGGAAGAGCCCAAACCAGCCGTGGCCGCGGCTGAAGCAGGCCCCGGGGCCTTGGCCTTTGCGGGCCCCGCCCGCAGGAGCCGCGATGAACGAATCCTGCAGGTCGCGGAAGGCTTGCTGGACGGCCCGGGCGGGCCGCTGGTCGAGGAGCTCTGGGAGAAACAGGGTATCGCCTTTCCTGTGGACTTCTCGCACCGCGCCTATCTCCAGGGGGGTGTGATCTGCGTCCATTTCGAGGCGCTGGGCGCCCGGGAAGCCGAAGCACGGCAGGAGGTGTTGAAGAGTTTCCAGGCGCTTCAGAAGGAACCACCGCGGCGTGATCTCTTCATGGCCGCCGTGTCGCGCTCCATTGCCCGCTTTTACCTGAGACGTCAGGACGTGGATTCTTTCTTGAGGGGACTCGCACTCCATATTTTTGCGGGGGGCGACGCGGGCCTCGAAAGCGAGTTCCTGGGTGCGGTCAAGGAGCTTCAGCCCGAGGACGTGCAGCTTTTCGCCCAGACATTTTTCGCCGAGCCCGGAGGTACACAGTGAAGTTCGCGATCATGGCCGGAGGACAGGGAACGCGGTTCTGGCCGCTCAGTCGGGAGCGCCGTCCCAAGCAGTTTCTGGCGATCACCGGCGCACGAACCATGCTCCAGGAGACGGTAGCCCGGCTGTCGCCGCTGGCCCGCATGGAGGATGTCTACGTCGTTTGCGGACGGCAGTACGTCGATCTGGTCCGCCAGCAGCTCCCGGAGCTTGGCGACGGGCAGTTGGTTGTCGAGCCGGTCCCGCGCAACACCGCTCCCTGCATCGGCCTGACAGCCCTCCACTTGAGACGTACTGTGGGCGATACTGTCATGGCCGTGCTGCCTGCCGACCACTCGATCGGCCGGCTAGACGAGTTCCACCGGGTTCTTGTGCAGGCGGCGCAGCTGGCCGAACAGGGGTGGCTTGTCACCTTCGGCATCGAGCCGACCTTTCCATCGACCGGCTACGGCTACATTCAACGGGCAGGGCAGATTGCCGAGCAGGAGGGAAGGGCATCCTACAAAGTCGCGCGATTTACCGAGAAGCCCCCGCTCGAGCAGGCCATACGGTTCGTCTCGAGCGGCGAGTATTACTGGAACAGCGGCATGTTCATCTGGACGGTTGAGACGATCATGGAGCAGTTCAGGCGCTACATGCCGGAACTGCATCAAATCCTTCTCGAGATTGAGGCGGACTGGGACAACGCCGAAAGACGCGAAGAGCTGTTCTCGCGCGCTCCTCGCCTCTCCATCGACTTCGGGGTCATGGAGAAGGCTGAAAAAGTAGCGACGATCCCTTGTGCGTTGGACTGGAACGACGTGGGGAACTGGCGGGCCGTCGAAGATCTCCTTTGCGAGGACGAGAGCGGGATCGCTGCGAACACGCCTTGCGTCCAGTGGGACAGCCGCGACTGCCTGGTCCATTCGGCTTCGGGCAAGCTGGTGGCCCTGGTCGGCGCCGAAGAACTGATCGTGGTTGAGACGCCTGACGTCGTGCTGGTCTGCCGCAAAGACAAGGCGGAAGACGTCAAGCAGATCGTTGAAGAACTGAGACGCAATGGCCCGCCGGAGTATCTGTAGCGTGCGGGATATCCCTGGGGATCGCAGGCGTCCTGCCTGCTTCAGCCCGTAAGAGACCACCGACAGTGCCGGCGGCGGTACAAACAGGCAGAAGGCCTGGCAGGATGCCTGCCGCTTCGGGGAGCCCAAGGCCACCACGGGCAGCGGTGTGATTCAGGGATTGCCCCCACGGCCAGGACCGTCTTGCGCCTGGTCGCTTCGGATGGTAAAGTTTAATGTTTTCAAATGATTCAAGATGAACGGGGAGTGGCGCTATCGTGATCGAGATGCTGGACGACCTGGTGCACCTGAGTGAACTGGACGAGCGGGGAATCCTCAATATCCTGGCGCGATTTGACCGGCAGATCGAAGAGGCGCTTCACATTGGCCAGATTGCTGATCTCCCCGCGGATGCAGGTTCAATCCGCAACATCGTCATTTCCGGGTTGGGAGGATCGGCGATCGGCGGGGATTTTCTGCGTGGCTATCTGGGCAGATCCCTACGACTGCCGATGCTGGTCAACCGCAGCTATTCCGTGCCCGGGTTTGTGGATGAATCGACGCTGGTCATCCTGTCGAGTTATTCCGGCAACACCGAGGAGACAATCTCGGCATTCGAGGAGGCCAGGGCGGCGGGCGCCCGGCTGCTTTGCATCACGTCGGGCGGACAAGTGGAGAGGATGGCTGAGGCGGCTGGCTGTCCCTGCATCAAGATTCCTACAGGGTACCCACCTCGAACGGCTCTGGCGTACTCCGCCATCCCGATCCTGCAGGCGTTGACCCGCCTGGGCCTCGTGGCTGATCATTCAGAAGAAGTCAGGAACTCGATCGCCTGGGTCAGACACAAGATTCAGCTTTTCGCCCCCGAGTGCCCGTTTGCCGAGAATCAGGCCAAGGCCCTGGCTCGAAGCTTGTACCGCAAGGTCCCTGTTATTTACGGGAGTCAGGATCGGTTGGACGTCATTGCTCTTCGGTGGCGCTGCCAGGTTTCTGAAAACGCCAAGCAGCTGGCCTATTCAGCCTCGCTGCCCGAGATGAATCATAACGAGATCGTAGGCTGGAAACACCCGGCGCCCGGCCTTCGGCAACTTCTTCCGGTATTTCTGAGGGATCGGGAGGATTATCTCCGCATACAGATACGAGCGGAAATTACCAGGGAGATGCTGGCCGATCGCTCCGGGGCTGTTCTCGAATTCTGGACCGACGGCGAAACCTGGCTCGAGCGCCTTTGGACCCTGGTTTTGCTCGGCGATTATGCGAGCGTCTATCTGGCCTTTTTGAACCAGGAAGACCCTTCACAGATAGACGCGATTGAAGGATTGAAAAACCGTTTGAAGGAATCCGCCTGAAAGAAACGAAATCAGGAGGTGGAGACGGGATAAGGAAACCGAGAAGCCCGCAGCCAACAGGCAGTCAGAAGTCATAACAAAAAAAGAGGTGAGAAATCGGGGGGAAGGCGTCAGAATAGGGGAGGAATCACGATCATGGAGTTGCTTTTATTTCATTTTGACTCCTGATTCCTGACTCCTGGGGAAGAAGCACCATGCCGAGCTACCACGTCCTGGTGATGAGTGACGGAACTGGGGAAACCGCCTATCGGATGTTGAAGGCGGCCATGGCTCAGTTCCAGGAAGACGTTGTCATTACGCGCTACGCCAATATCCGGGAAAGAGAGCAGATTCGGGAGATTCTGCGAGCTGCCTCCGCCGCTGCTTCGGAAGACACTCTGGTTGTCTACACGTTCGTCGGTCCGGAGCTGCGGTCTTTCCTGAAAGGGCACGCGGACGAGGAAGGAATCCAGTCTGTTGACCTGCTGGGGCCTCTGATGGATTCTCTGGCCGGTTTCTTTAAGAAACCGCCGGTGGCCAAACCCGGTCTGCTCCACCGGGTCGATGAGGAGTATTTCAACCGCATCGACGCCATCGAATATGCCCTCAGACATGACGACGGAAGGTCGATCAAGGATATCGGGTCGGCCGACCTGATCCTCGTCGGTGTCAGCCGCGTCTCGAAGACTCCGGTCAGCATCTATCTCGCACAAGAAGGCTGGAAAGTCGCCAATGTGACAACGGTCCTCGGAATGAAGCCGCCCAAGGAGCTGTTCGAGGTGGACCAGCACAAGGTGGTGGGGTTGACCATCGATCCGAGCCGGCTGATGGAGGTCCGGACCGAGCGGCTCAGACAGCTGGGTGTCAACGACAGCAGCTATGCCGATCTGGAGCGGGTCAAAGAAGAGCTGGCCCATGCCGAGAACATCTTCAAACAGAATCCCTTGTGGCCGGTAATCGATGTGACCGGGAAATCGATCGAAGAAATCGCCCAGGATATCCTTGATAAGGTGATCGGGCGGGGCCGCAAACTTTGAGCCGACGAATCACACGGACAACTGAGGCCTGATTCGTGCTGTTCGTCTTATTCGCCGACTTGTGCCTGCCCTTATGCGTCTCACTCATGCGGTGATGGACAGGGATTTCCTCGAGCTGTGCAGCAGGGCTGAAGCGTCTTTGCTGGAGCTCCTCGATAGGCTCGTTAACCTGCCCTCTCCTTCAGGCGACAAACAGCTGGTCGACGCCGTCAGTCGCCTGGTGGCTGCCGGTCTGCGTCAAAATCAGATTCCTGCGACTGTCATCCCCAAAGAGTCCGTCGGCGACATTGTCTGGGGCGAATGGCGGCCGGAGCGCGCCGCGGAGGGTCGTATCCTTGTTCTGTGTCACTTGGATACCGTGTGGCCCGCTGACGCCTCCGGCCGGAACCCTTTCAGGGTCGACGGCGAGAGGATCTACGGGCCGGGCGTCTTCGACATGAAGGCCGGTGTCGCGCTGACTCTGAAAGTTCAGGAGTTTCTGTCAGGCGGGGTCATTCGGCCGTGCCGTACCGTTCGATTCCTTTACACGACCGACGAAGAGATCGGCAGTTACGAAAGCCGGCAGATCATCGAGGAATTTGCCGGGCAAAGCGACATCGTCCTGGTAACCGAGCCGCCTCTGCCGGGCGGAGGCTTGAAAACGTTTCGCAAGGGCAGCGGGATGTACCGTGTCGATGTGACGGGGCGCGCCTCGCATGCCGGACTGGAGCCGGAGAAGGGAATCAATGCCATCGAGGAGCTCGCGCTCCAGATTGCCGAAATCAAAGGTCTGGAAGACCGCGCAAAAGGAACGACGCTGACCTTTACCCTGATCGAGGGAGGGACGGCTTGTAACGTCGTCCCGGATCACGCCTCGGCGTCTATCGACGTGAGATTCCGTGAAGAGACCGAAGGGAAGCGGGTCGACCAGGGGCTGCGCAGGCGGCACGCGCGGACCCGCGGGGCGCGGACAGAGGTCTTGGGATCGATCGACCGGCCGGTCATGGCGCCGACTGCCAGGACGCGGGAAGTGTCTGCTTCGGCCCGGAACATCGCCCGGGAGCTGGGGCTGGATCTTTGGGAAGGAGAAGCCGGAGGCGGGAGCGACGGAAACTTCACCGCGGCGCTCGGTGTTCCGACGCTCGATGGTCTGGGCGTCGAAGGGGAAGGGGCGCATACCTGGGACGAGCACGTCCTGCGCCGCTCGGTGGTTCCCCGCCTGGCGCTGCTGGCCAGGCTGATCGAGAGGCTGTAGCCGCGGCTCTGTCACCTTTGACGAGCGAAAGGCCCGCCCGAAGCCGTGAACTACGAACAGGTCGGGCGGCTGCATCTGCGCTGCGTGTGGGGCGCGGCTTCGGTCAGGCTCGCCGGTTTCGGCGGCTAACCCCCGTGCCTGCCGATAGTTTGACTAACATCCGGCATTAAAATAGACTCACTTCTGTTGCCTTGTCAGGCGCAGGGGTAATGAGCGCCTGCAGAACCAATTTCAACCGACACCAGGGAGGAGACGCGTCTGCGATGAATCACGACGGTGGGGAGAAGATCTATTTTCGAGAGAACAGAATCCAGGTCCCTGACAAACCCATAATCCCGTTCATTGAGGGGGACGGCACCGGCCCGGATATCTGGAGAGCGACCCGGCGGGTGCTTGACGGCGCTGTTCAGGCGGCCTACGGCGGGCGCCGGGAGATCGCGTGGCGCGAAGTGCTGGCTGGAGAGAAAGCCAAACAGAAGACGGGAGAGTGGCTCCCCAAGGAAACGGTTGACACCATTTCCACTCACCTGGTCGCGATCAAAGGTCCGTTAACCACACCGGTAGGCGGAGGCATTCGCAGCCTGAACGTGACCTTGCGGCAAGTCCTGGATCTTTACGCGTGCGTCCGTCCCTGCCGGTACATCCCGGGCGTTCCTTCACCGGTCAGAGAGCCTCACAAGCTCGACGTCGTGATATACCGCGAGAACACGGAGGACGTGTACGCGGGTATCGAGTGGCCCGCCGGGTCGCAGGAATCTTCGGCCCTCATCGATTTCATCAACAGCCGTTTCTCGAAACAAATCAGGCCCGACTCGGGCATAGGGATCAAGCCGATATCCCTTTTCGGCACGCGGCGCCTGGTCCGCATGGGAATTCGCCATGCCCTCGACAACGGCCTGAAGCGTGTGACGCTCGTCCACAAAGGCAACATCATGAAGTTTACCGAAGGCGCGTTTCGAGACTGGGGCTACCAGGTGGCTCGCGAGGAATTCAAAGATTTCTGCATCGAAGAGCAGGAATTGTGGGACAAGTACGGCGGGCGCATCCCGGACGGCAAGATCCTCGTCAATGATCGGATTGCGGACGCCATGTTTCAGCAGATCCTGCTGCGGCCCGATGAGTACCAGGTGCTGGTGACACCGAACTTGAACGGGGACTACCTTTCCGACGCCTGTGCCGCCCAGATCGGCGGGCTCGGAATGGCGCCGGGAGCGAATATCGGCGATCGAGTGGCCTTTTTTGAGGCGACACACGGGACCGCGCCTAAATACGCGGGGCAGGACAAGGTGAATCCGGGGTCATTGATTCTGTCCGGTGTCATGATGCTGCAGTACCTGGGCTGGAAGGAAGCAGCCGAAGCGATTTATTCCGGGCTGGCCAAGACCATTCAGCAGCGCCGGGTCACGTACGACCTCGAGCGCCAGATGGAAGGCGCGGTGGTCTTGAGGACGAGCGAGTTCGCATCAGCCATCATCGAGAACATGAACTGAGAGCACCTTCGGAGGGCGTATGCCACGCTGTGAAAGGAACAAGGTCACGGTCATTGGAGCGGGGAATGTCGGGGCTAATGTCGCCCAGAGACTGGTCGAGAAAGAACTGTGCGATGTGACCTTGGTCGACGTCGTCGAAGGGCTGCCCCAAGGCAAGGCGCTCGATCTTCTCGAATCCGGTCCTCTGCAGGATTACGACTCCTTTCTGACGGGGAGCAACACTTATGAGGCGAGCGAGGGATCGGACATAATCGTGGTGACGGCGGGTCTGGCCCGGAAACCGGGGATGAGCCGGGACGATCTCCTTCTGAAAAACGCCGCCATCGTACAGGACGTCGTTCAGCGCGCCACGCGCTACAGCCCCTACGCCATCATCCTGGTGGTCAGCAACCCGCTCGACGCCATGTGTCACGTGGCGATGTGGACCAGCCAGTTCCCCAGGGAACGTGTGGTGGGCATGGCGGGCGTGCTTGACTCCGCCCGCCTGCGGACCTTTATCGCCCAGGAGCTCGAGGTGTCGGTCGAAAGCACCCAGGCGTTCGTGCTGGGCGGTCATGGCGACACCATGGTGCCGATGGTCCGTTACTCAACGGTCGGCGGCATTCCGATCACGGAGCTGCTCCCGCAGGAGAAGATTGATGCGCTGATCGCGCGGACCCGTGAGGGAGGCGCTGAAATCGTGAAGCTTTTGAAGACCGGCAGCGCCTTCTATGCCCCGTCGGCGGCTGTCGCCGAGATGGTGGAATCGATCCTCCATGACGAGAAGAAAATCCTTCCCTGCGCCGCGTACTTGAGGGGCGAGTACGGCATCAATGATCTGTTTATCGGCGTCCCGGTGAAGCTCGGTTGCCGTGGTGTGGAAGAGGTCATTCAGATCAAACTGAAGGATAACGAGCGGGCGGCCCTGGAGCAATCAGCCGCATCTGTGCAGGAACTCGTCGACGTGCTGAAAAACCACGGTTTTTTGAAGGGCTAACCGCGGATCAACCCGAAATACGACTGACACGGTAATGCCTCAGTCTTGTTTGTAGCGCCGCCTTCAGGCGGGCTTTTTCGAACTGTAACCGCTCTCAATGTCAACTGCGGTTCGAAAAAGCCCGTAACCCCTCAGTTTTTTGTTCGGAGTGTGGCAGCAACGAGGAGAGAGGCCGGTGCTTTCCTACCGTTTCTCTTAAGGAATGTCTTTCGGAACCGGAGGAGGACCGTCCTGACAGTCACGAGCATTGCGGTGTCCCTTTTTCTCGTGGCCACCCTCCTGACGGTCCTTTCCGAGTTGAACGAGCCGCCAAGCACGCCCGATTCGGCCCTGAGACTGATCAGCCGCCACAAGGTGTCGCTGGCCAACATCCTCCCGATGGCCCATCATGAGAAGATAGCGTCCGTGCCGGGGGTCAAGGCGGTGGTCGGATCCATGTGGTTCGGCGGAGTGTACAAGGACCCGGCCAACTTTTTCGCCCAGTTTGCCCTGACCACCGACCAGATGTTCGACGTGTACGGGGATGATCTGCGCATGAGCGAGGCCGAAAGGCAGGCATTCCTCAAAGACCGGACCGGCTGCATCGCCGGACGAAAGCTGGCCAGGCGTTTCAACTGGAAGCTTGGAGAGAAGATCTTTCTGAAGGGAACGATCTTTCCCGTGAATGCCGAGCTCACGTTGCGGGGGATCTACGAGGGTCCGGATGAAAGCTCCCTGTTCTTTCACTGGGAGTATTTCAATGAGGCGATGAACAACCAGAACTTTTGCGGCTTCTACGTGATCAAAGCGCAGTCCGCGGAGGCCGTTCCTTCGGTTGCTGAGAAAGTAGATGCTCTTTTTCAGAATTCCACTGCGCCGACCAAGACTGAGACAGAGAAGGCCTTCGTCCTGGGCTTCATCTCGATGATGGGCAACGTCCAACTGCTGATTACCAGCATTTGCTCGGGTGTCATTTTTGCGATCGTCCTGGTGGCGGCCAACACCATGGCGATGTCGATTCGAGAGCGGACGCGGGAAATCGGGATCCTGAAGGCGCTCGGTTTTCGGCGACGACACGTGCTGTTCCTTTTGTTGTCGGAGGCGATCGTCATCACTCTGGGCGGCTCTCTGATCGGCTCCTGGGGAGCGCGTCTTCTGTACTCGAGCCTGGACCTGTCGCAGATGACGGGCGGATTTCTGCAGCGTTTCTACGTCACGCCGCAGACGTTGGCCATCTGCGCGCTCATCGGACTGACTGTCGGTCTTGTATCGGCCGGAGTCCCGGCCTGGCAGGCTTCACGCCGTCCGGTGGTGGACGCGCTGAGAAGAGTCGTCTAAGGGGGCGGCTATGAAAATACCGTTGAAATACAACCTGCGCAGTCTTCTGGTCCGCTGGGTCGGAACGCTGATGACGGCAATCGGAATCGGACTTACGGTAGCGATTTTCATCGTCATGAATGCCCTGGTCAACGGGCTTGACTCGACTTTCATTGAAACCGGGCATGAGAACCACCTGGTGGTGATCCGCCAGGGTTCGCTCAATGAGTCGAACAGCTACTTTGACCGGAGCCTGTACGATACGGTGCGACTGCTGGAGGGGGTGGCCCGAGATGCGGCTGGCGAACCCCTGGCCTCCGGGGAAATTACGGTCATCATCAACCATCCCCGGCTGACGGGTGAAAGCTCGAACGTTCTGATCCGTGGCGTGTCTGAGATGGGCTTCAAACTGAGGCCCGAGGTTAAAATCACTGCCGGAAGGAAGTTCCGCGAAGGGTTGCGTGAGCTGGTGGTCAGCGAATCGTTGTCCAAGCGCTTTAAGGACATGCAGCTGGGAAAGAGCATCCATATCGGTCGAAGCGACTGGCGAGTGGCAGGCCTGCTTCAGGCTGGGGGGACCGCCTACGATTCAGAGATCTGGGCGGGCTACCAGGATGTGGCCCAGGAATGGGACCGTCCCATTTACTCTTCCATCGTGGTTCAGGCCGTCGATGCCCAGGCCGCAAACCGGCTGAAGAAGAGGATCGAAGATGACCGGCGCATTCATCTTCAAGCGTTCGACCAGAAGGCTTACTTCCGCGAGCAGACGGTCAGCTCCATCGGAATCAAGGCGCTTGGCTTCTTTATCGCGGTAGTCATGGGCATCGGCTCCTGCTTTGCGGCCATGAACATGATGTACTCGGCGGTATTGGGGCGAATCAAGGAAGTGGGGACGCTTCGTGCGCTGGGATTCAAGCGCCGCAGCATTCTCTCTTCCTTCCTGGTTGAGTCGGTCATTCTCGCCCTCATCGGCGGGGTCCTCGGATGCCTGATGGCCTTGCCGCTGCACGGGCTCTCGACCGGGACGGCGAACTTCATGTCGTTCAGCGAAGTGCTGTTCCACTTCCGGATCACTCCTTCGATCCTGCTAAAGGGGCTGGCCTTTGCGGCTGTCGTAGGAGTCCTGGGAGGTATTCTCCCGGCCCGGCGGGCCGCGCGGATCAGGCTCGTCGAAGTGCTGCGGGATTAACCGCCCTTCTCTTGCGGTGGACTATAGTCGCATGACACCGAAAGAAAGCGTGAAGACACCTGACGGGCAGCTGATTATCGCTTACCGACAACTCGTAAACTGGAAGAGGCAACAATGGAGAAGGATTTGAAAGGTCTAAGGATAGACCCGGAGAGAAAGGGTAGTCTCAGAAGAGGCAGCACGATGAGCTGGCTCCTGGCCGTCGTGCTCCTGCTTGTGGGGGCTGTTGCTTTTGCCCTCTTCTCCGGGTATTTCAAGCCCGCCGCAGACACGTCCGCGGAAAAGCAGGGGGTGGGCGAACCGGCTGCAGCTCAAGCGACGGACACTCAGGAAACGGCCGGCGAGGTTCTGAAAGCGGCAGGCTACATCGTCGCCCATCACAAGATCCAAATCGGCTCCAAGGTCATGGGCAAGGTGGCTTGGATCGGCGTGGAGAAAGGCGACAAGGTGCGCCAAGGCCAGCCGCTTGTCCGCCTGGATGACCGGGAATACCGGGCTCAGGCGGAGCAGGCCGAAGCGGCGCTGCGAGCGGCGGAAGCCCGTCTCAAGGAACTGGAAACCGGCAACCGGCCCGAGGAAGTGGCGAGAGCCGAAGCGGAGCTTGCGCGCTACCGGGCTGATGCCGCCAACGCCGCGCTGGAATGGAAACGTCTCCAGACACTCCTCGACAGCGGCGCGGTTGCCCAGCAGCAGGTGGACAACGCCAGGTCTCGCGCAGACATGGCCGAGGCGGCTGTGAAGGTGGCTGAACGCAACCTGGAGCTGATGCGGCTCGGGCCCAGGGCTGAGCAGATCTCGTCGGCCAGGGCCGAGGTGGATCGCGCCCGGGCCAGTCTCGACTATGCGCGCACGCTGCTGGACGCCACTGTGATTCGCGCGCCGATTGACGGCACCGTCTTGCAGAGAATCGTCGAGGTTGGGGAGATGGTGACCACCTCTTTTGCCGGCGAGATGGGCGCCAAGTCAGCCGTGGTCTCGCTCGCTGACCTCATGGACCTGCAAGTAGAGCTGGATATCAGCCAGTCGGACTTTAACCGCCTCTCGCCGGACCAGGACTGCGTCATGAGCCCGGAAGCATACCCGGACCGCAAGTATCGATGCCGGATCGATGAGATTGCGCCCGAGGCCAATCGACAGAAGGCGACCATTCAGGTCAAGGTCAAGGTGCTCGAGCCCGATTCTTACCTTCGGCCGGAAATGACGGCGAACGTGACGTTTACGAAAGACACGTCAAGCGCCGCTCTCGTCGATCGTCAAGCGACGACCGTTAATTGAGTTGGGGTGACACTATGAGCGAACCTCTTATTGAGATATCGGGTCTTACCAAGATTTTTCAGCGCGACAGCGTGGAAGTCCGGGCGCTGGACCGCCTCGACATGCAGGTCTTCCCAGGCGATTTCGTGTGCCTGATGGGCCCTTCGGGCTCAGGAAAGAGCACGCTCCTTAACATCATCGCCGGTGTGGACCGGCCCACCGATGGGGAGGTTATCGTGGCCGGCGCCGATCTGAATCAGATGACCGAGGATGAGCTGGCCTCCTGGCGGAACCATCATATCGGGTTTGTCTTTCAGCACTTCAACCTGATACCGGTCCTGACCGCCTTTGAAAACGTGGAACTGCCTCTGCTGCTGACCTCGCTCTCCAAGAAAGAGCGGCGCGAGCACGTCACGACCGCCATGAAACTGGTCGGGCTGCTGGACCGAATGGAGCATTACCCGAGGCAGCTTTCGGGCGGTCAGGAGCAGCGGGTTGCGATCGCACGCGCCATTGTCACGGACCCGACCTGTGTCCTGGCCGACGAGCCGACCGGCGATCTCGACGCCCAGTCGGCGCGTGAAGTGCTCGAGGTCCTGAAGGGCCTTAACGAGCAGTTCAAGAAAACCATTATGATGGTGACGCACGACCCGCACGCGGCGGCCTATGCGTCGACCAGATACACGCTGGAAAAAGGCGTGTTCTCGAAGGACGAGGCTCACCGGAGAACGTGAACACCGTGACTGGCCCGGGTCACTCGCACAGCTCTTATTCCTCTTGGTTTCTGCTGCTGGTCGCGCTGAGTGTGACGAGTCTCATCACCTCAAACGTGATCGGCTCGAAGCTGGTCCGGCTGGGAGAGTTCGTGATCCCGGCCGGAATTCTCATCTTTCCGGTCAGTTACATCGTGGGTGACGTTCTTACCGAGGTGTACGGCTACCGCTCGGCGCGCCGCGTCATCTGGCTGGGCTTCTTCTGCAATCTTCTGGCCGTCGGAGCGATAGCCGCAGCCGGGGCTTTGCCTGCGGCGAGCGTCTGGCCTCACCAGCCGGCCTACGAGGCGATTCTGGGCTACACCCCGCGTCTGGTCAGCGCGTCGTTTGTTGCCTACCTGGTCGGTGAATTCACCAACTCGTTCGTGCTAGCCCGCCTGAAGATCGTGACCCGGGGACGCTGGCTCTGGACACGGACCATCGGCTCCACGATTGTCGGCCAGGGTTTCGATTCGCTGGCTTTCGTGTTCCTGGCTTTCGTCGGCGCCGTGCCCCCGGGGCTGCTGCTGTCGATTGCCCTCACGCAGTGGCTCGCCAAGTGCCTCTACGAGGCCTCGCTCACGCCCGCCACTTACTTCGTCATCCACTTCCTGAAGAAACGCGAAGGGCTCGATACCTTCGACTACGCCACGTCGTTCAATCCCCTCTCGCTCAAGTGAACGGCCGGAGACGAGCGGGTTGTCCCGAGTCTTGGAGTGCGGCTCTGTTCCGCCTCTCTCGGCTCCCAGGGACAGAGTTCGTGTAAGTCCCTCATGGCATTTCGGGCCCTGGACTTTGGCGAAAGTATACAGATGAATCAACAGGAACCGCTGCTGTGT
>JBHGBF010000043.1:0-27846 GCA_041946865.1 Acidobacteriota bacterium
GGCTGTCTTGCCTAACGCCTTCGGCGTAAAAAACGTTCACACATCTGTTTATTTTCGCCGAAGTCCAGAGCCCGTATACGGGCCACTGCGCCCGGGTATCTGCCGCTGACGCTGAGTCCTTTTCTCGACAACCCGGAGTTGGTGAAAACGGTGACGACGCTGACCGCGGACGAGCTTCTGGAGTGGCGGACCTTCGAGCGAATTCGGGAGCTGCTGGCGAACGTCGAACTGGAGTTTCGGCTGGCCAGGAAGTAGAAACCAGAGCCGCTGTTGCAGCCGCTCTTACCAGAGCCGCGTGAAGCCGCTCTGCGCTTCTTCTTCGGCCCTGTCCGCAGCGCGAGTCCAACGCAGGCCGGCTTGGCTGTATACTAGGCAGAATGCGAAAGAGAACCGGATCAGTCGTTTGCCCCTCATGCGGGATGCTGGTCGGAGTGAATGACTCGGAATGCCTCAATTGCGGACGCAAGAATCCGGGGCTCTGGGGCTTTGCTCCTCTCCTCAGGAATCTGACTGACCTGAATATTGCGCCCCTCGTGATTTACAGCTGCGCCCTGCTTTACCTGGGCATGTTGCTTTATGACCCGAGTGGTATCCGGATGGGGGGCATGTTCAGCCTTTTTTCGCCGTCTAGCGAGAGTCTCTTTCTTTTCGGAGCGAGCGGGGCCTTTCCGGTGTTTGGGTATGACCGCTGGTGGACGCCGCTCAGCGCAACCTGGCTGCATGCAGGTTTGCTGCACATTCTTTTCAACATGATGTGGGTCCGGGACCTGGCGCCGGGGGTGGCGCATCTTTACGGCTCGAGCCGGGCGTTCATTATTTTCATCGTTTCCGGCGTGTGCGGCTTTGTCGCGAGCAGCATAATGGGCGCCTTCTTCCAATTCCTGCCGCGTTTCCTGGCCGGCGCTCAGCTCACGGTTGGCGCCTCGGCTTCGATCTTCGGCCTGCTGGGGGCGCTGATCTACTACCAGCGGCGGGCGCCGTCACGTCTGATCGGCACTCAAGCAGCCGGGTTTGCCGTGGCGATGCTGGTCTTCGGCTTCATCATGCCGGGTGTGGATAACTGGGCGCACCTGGGTGGACTGGGCGGCGGCTTCCTGGCGGCCAAATGGATGAACCCGCTGGCGCCGGAGCGCGGCAATCACACCATTATCGCCTTCCTGTGCCTGTTGGCCAGCGCGGGCGCGATTGTCCTGTCTGTCCTTCAGGGACTGTCCGTCCTAAACCCCTGAACGCAAGCTCCAAAGCACGTCAGCCTGGTCAGGATTGTCACCGTTGCATCGAGATGGAGCCAGTCAATCAGTTCGGGATCCGAGAGTCGATCAGTCTGGCAATGGCCTGTAAATGCGGAAAACTGATGAGAGTTCTCGGGCCTTGAATCAGACTGGTGACGCTGACCGCGTACTTCTTTTTGAGAAAAACGATCGTGTAAGGCATCTGCGGGACACCGGAGGCCGACTCCAAACCGATCGGCGGCAGCAGGGGTCGGTAACGCATCTTATCTTTCGTTATGGTCCTGAACGCCGATGGGTCGTCAAACCGCACGTTCAGGATTTCCTTGCCATCCCTCCGGTAAAAGCGCAAGAGGACACCCTCCTCTTTCATCGTCATCTTCGTCAGCCTGACGATGTTCTGAACGTCGGCTACTGTGATGAATTTGTCGTAGGTACCCGCGTAAGCCATCGCGGGCAGCAGGACGATGGTTGCGAACAGGCTGACCACTACTAAGGTGCGTTCTCGTTTCATGGCCTTCCCTCCTTACATCTGCGTCTTTGGCAAGCCTTTGAGCCAATGATACATCCGAATGAGGCGGCTGCAAGCGCTTCGATTAAGGAGCGCTATCCGTTTCTGAAGGCTATCTAGGGCTTCTGACGTTGTGGAGAATCCCCGCTGACCCGCTTGCTTCGCTCTCGCTCGCCGGTGTCCTGGACTGCCTCGGCGGACGTACGGCTGCGTCCCTTTCTGCGGCCTCTTCCTGGACTCAGGACCGAGTACCCGGGTGGGCTGTGGCCGCCGCCCGGGAAGTCCTGGTTTACGTCTATAATACGGCTTGTGCGATCTCGTTCACCTTTGCCGTCGTGCGGTCCGTCAGCCGGAATGATCGGTTCGCCACAATTCAATTGTCCGATGGCGGCACGGCGTGATTGTGTCAGCCCGACAATGAGTTCGAACACCACAGTCCTGGTCTCAATCCTGCTGTCTTGCATGGCGGTACCTTATAGCGCGAGATGAATGCCCAAAAGAAACCGGCCGGTCAATGGAGGATATTCGAGCCGGGTGGGATGAGCGGCACCATCATGATTGCCTTTGTCCTGCTCTCGCAGGCGGGGGTCGCACTATTTTCGGCCCCCGCAGACACCCCCGCCCTTAGGCTGCTGACTCGCGCCAATGAAGTGCGTCATCTCACTCCGGAACAGGCCGCGTTGGCCTACCCTGTCAGGATCAAGGGGGTCGTGACGGGGGATGTTCCGTTCCCCAATTTCTTCGTTCAGGACCAGAGCGCGGGCATTCACGTTGAGGGCCGCTCTTCTCGCCGCTTTTCCCCCGTCCTCGGTGATCTGGTTGAAATCGAGGGAGTCACAGGGCCCGGCCGGTTCGCTCCTGTGATTCGGGAGCAACGGTTGCGCCGGCTTGGGAAGGGCAGACTGCCGAAGACCCGTTTCTATGCATTCAACGAACTTGCCGACGGCTCTCAGGACAGCCAATGGGTCAAGATGCGGGGAATTGTGCGCTCCGTTTCCATCGACCGCACCTCGTGGCGAGAGACCACGCTGGCCATGAACGTGGCCGCCGAGGGGGGTGTCTTCAAGGCCCGCGTCCCCATCGATCAGGAGCGGAATTTCTCGTCCCTGATCGATGCCGAGGTCCGTATCGAAGGCGTATGCGGCAGCCTGTTCAACGCCGAACGCCAACTGGTTGGTCTTCTGCTGTATGTTCCGCGCCTGCATTTCATCCGGGTGGAGGCGACCGCCAAAGCCGCCAAGGAGCTCCCTATCGGCGCGCTGCTCCGCTTTTCGCCCCACCCGGGCCGGGGGCACAGGGTACGGGTGCGGGGAGTCGTGGCTGGCCGACTGCCGGGCAGCGCCCTTTTCATTCAAAGCGGGAGCAGGGGACTCAGGGTCCTCACGCAGCAGGAGACGGACGTGCAAATCGGCGACATTGTAGAGGCCGTCGGTTTCCCGGCCATGGGCGAGTCCGCCCCCGTGCTCGAGGACGGCGTCTACTACACGGTGGGGCGCGCAAGACCGCCCGACCCGATTGAGTTTGACGATACCGTCCCCTGGGAAGGCTACGACGGAGTGCTGATGACCATGGAGGCCCGACTGCTCGGACGCAGACAGCGTCCGGAGGGGTTAACCCTGCTTCTGCGTCAGAACCGGATCGGCCTCCTGTTCGAAGCCATACTGCCCCCGCCTCAGTCCGCCGAACCGCTCTCCTCGATGCCGCTTGAAAGCGAGGTTCGCGTCAGAGGGGTGTGCCTGGTTCGCAGCGGCGGATTGTGGCGGGTGCCGGAATCGTTTCGGCTGGTTTTGCGCTCGGCCGATGATATCACGGTGCTACGGGCTCCGACCTGGTGGAACGTGCGTCACGTGCTTTGGCTCTTGGGCGTTACGGCGATGATCCTGTTGGGTGTCCTGGCCTGGGCGACCGTGCTGGGCCGCCGGTTGCGTGAGCAAATGCGTGTCGTCCGGCAGAAGCTTCACGCCGGAGCGGTCCTGGAAGAGCGCGAGCGGATTGCCCGGGAACTCCACGACACGCTTGAGCAGGAGCTGGCGGGCATAACCATGCAGCTCGACTTGGCCGTCGATTCGCTGGAGCGGGCGCCGGCCTTAGCAAAGCAGGCCCTGGAGGCGGCGCGCAGGATGAGCCGCCACAGCATGGCGGGAGCGCGTCGCTCGGTTTGGGACTTGCGCTGTCACCTGTTGGAAAGCGGCGATCTGGCGTCGGCCTTGACGCAGCTCATCCAACCCCTCAACGGGGGTTCGGCGGCTATCGATATCGGTGTCAGCGGGTCGCCGCGGCGCCTGCCGCGCTTGGTGGAGATGAACCTATTGCGCATCGGCCAGGAAGCGGCCGCGAATGCGGTCAAGCATGCCCAAGCTCGACAAATCACCGTGGAGCTGGAATTTCAAACCGAATCTGTCCGTCTGGTCGTAAGGGATGACGGGAAAGGGTTTTCGCCCGCGGATCTGGCGTCGGCGCCGGACGGCCACTTCGGACTCCTGGATATGCGGGAGCGCGCCCAGTCCCTGGGCTCGCATCTGCAGATCGATAGCGAACCGGGCCGCGGCGCCCGCATCTCGGTGGAAGTGCGGTGCGGGACGGGAGGGCTGTCCCATGGACAACGCTGAAGTGATACGCATCCTGGTCGTTGACGACCACTTCATGGTCCGTTTGGGTCTTTCGGCGTCTCTGAATGTCGAACCCGACATGAAAGTCTTGGCTGAAGCGGGCAACGCTCAGGCCGCGCTCAAGGAATACCGGAAACACCGGCCCGATCTGGTGATCATGGATGTGCGCCTGCCCGGGTTGCACGGACCCGATGCGATTGCAGCTCTGCTCGCGGAGGACTTGAAGGCTCGGATACTGATGCTGTCCACTTATTCGGTTCAGGAGGAAATCTACCGGTGCCTGGAGGCCGGCGCCCGAGGGTACATCCTGAAGAGCGCCATGCGGGAGGAGCTGCTGCGGGCGGTGCGGACCGTCCATCAGGGACAGCGCTACGTGGATCCCGCCGTGGCGCCGATCCTGGCGGAGCGTTTATCCTGCCGGCCCTTGACGAGCCGGGAACTGGACGTTTTGCGGATGGTAGTTAAGGGGCTGGGAAACAAGGAAATCGCCGCCGCACTGAATATCGCCGAGGTCACTGTCAAGCTGCATATGAGCCATCTCTTCGAGAAACTTGAGGTGAGCGACCGCACGCAGGCGGCAACCGTGGCGCTTCAGCGCGGCATCGTCTCGCTCGACTGATCCGAACAGCTGTTCCAGCTTAGCAGGCTCGGATGCCCGAACAGGGCCTGGCGCGGGTTTCGGCCTCTCTTCGGGGACGGCGCACCCGTCTTTATCGCGCGCGCTATACCCAAGTCGTACTCCTCAAGAGCGCAATGCGCGAGGAGTTGTTGCGCGCCGTCCGCACGGTACACAGCGGCGGGCGCTATCCGGATCCGGCCGTGGCGTCCTGGTAGCCGACTAGTGGCCGACTATACAAAAGTAGTACGGCTCAGCTAAGCTCCCGGATAATAGATCCTTCGTCCCTTTTCCGCTACCATTTTGACCAGAGCGTTGTCGACGGCGCCCCGGCCTAAGGCCCGCTCACCTCGTTTCGGTCGTTCGCCGTTCGGGCGCAATAGTACGTCCCCGTCGGCGACGTAAAGGCATCCCAGGCCGACAGACAGTGGGCAGTCCACACTGCCCGTCAACGCGTAGCGCCGGCTGTTCCTCAGCGCGGCGAAACCGGGAGGCAAGACCATGAAATCTATTGTTCTCTCATCGTTCGGGCGTATCAGCCTATCGCTTGCACTTGCGCTCTTGCTCTCGTCTGCAAGTCTCCTCGCCCAGGTGACGTCAGGGTCCGTCTTTGGAACGGTGCTCGACCCAAGCGGGGGTGCGATTCCGGGGGCGACCGTCAAATTAACGGATGCCGCCGCCGGAGTGGACCGCACGGTAGTGACGAACGACATCGGAGCGTTCGTCGCACCGAACCTCCCCCCGGGGACCTACACCATAACCGTCGAGGCGCCCGGGTTCAAGAGACTGGAAAAGACCAAGGTTTTTCTGAGCGCCGCCGACCGGCTCAATGCGGGCAATTTCATTTTGGAAGTGGGTGAAGTGGAGGACACCGTTACCGTCACGGCCGAGAGCGCCGGCTTGCAGATACAGGCCAACTCCGGCGAACGCTCCGACCTGATCACCTCCAACCAGATCAACAACCTGGCCTTGAACGGGCGCAATATCCTCGACTTTGTGAAGGTGATGCCCGGGATTGTGAGTGAATTCGACGGCCAGGTCGCCGGAACAGGCGGAATCGACTCGTTTAACGTGAACGGAACCCGGGCCAACCAGCATGAATTCACGATCGACGGCGCTTCCAACGTCGACACCGGCAACAACGGCGGCACCCACGTCACACTCAACCCCGATGCCATTGCCGAAGTGAAGGTGCTGACTTCCAATTACCAGGCGGAGTTCGGCAAGGCCGGGGGCGGCCAGGTCGCCGTTACGACAAAGAGCGGCAGCAACGAGTTCCACGGCAACCTCCGCTTCTTCCACCGACACGAAGGACTGAACGCCAACAGCTGGTTCGCAAATCAGAGCAACACGCCGATCGCCAAGTACCGGTACAATTACTTCGGCTACCAGCTGGGGGGTCCCGTGCTGATCCCCGGCACGGCGTTTAACAAGAACAAAGACCGGCTTTTCTTTTTCTGGAGCCAGGAGTTTTACCGGCAACTGGTACCCGGCGGATACGAGCAGTTTCGTGTGCCGACTGCGCTGGAGAGAATCGGGGATTTCTCCGAGACTCGGGACGGCAATGGCAACCCGCTGGTCATTTACAATCCGGAAACGGGCGCCCCCTTTCCGGGCAACAAAATCGACCCTGCGCAGCTGTCGCCCGAGCGGCGGGCCGTTTTCGATCAAGTCTCAAAGATTCTTTCCCTTTATGACCTGCCCAATGTGACCGGGAGCTATCGGTACAACTATGCGACGCAGCTTTCCTACGACAGCCCCCGGCGCGAGGAGGTGGCGCGTCTCGATTATCAGATCACCGATAATCACCGCATTTTTGGTCGTCTTATTACCAACTCGACGGAATTTCAAAGCCCCATGCAGACGTGGAACCTCACCTGTATGGGACAGCTTCAGTACCCGGGTGGCTGCATCGCCAAGAACCCGTCCTGGAATCTCTCCCTTAACCTGGTCAGTATTCTCTCCCCGACACTTACGAACGAAATATCGTTGGGGCCAAGCGTCACGCGCTCCAACTGGGAAGGGAACCGCGGCAACACCACCCGGGGCGTTAACGGAATCGACCTGCAGCTGCTCTACCCCGTCACGGCGAACGAGAACGTTCCCGATTTCAGCTTCGGCGGCAATGAAAACATCGCCTATCCTTGGTCGTACCTGGGCGCCAACCCGTGGTTCCAAGCCAATACCACCGTCAACTTCAACGATAATCTGACCAAGGTACTGGGCCGGCACACGCTGAAAACCGGCGTCTTTCTGCAACGCGCCCGTAAAGACCAGATTGCCTGGGGCAACTACAATGGTCAGGTTAGTTTCAACCATTGCGCCACCTCGAGCGATCCTTTGACCTGTTCGGACAACCTGACCGGAAATGCCTATGCCAGCGCCCTTCTCGGCCATTTCACTTCGCTTAACCAGTCCAGCTCTCGGCCCATCGGCTACTTCCGCTATACCAACCTGGAGTTCTACGGACAGGACACGTGGAGAATCACCCCCCGACTGACGCTCGACTACGGGTTGCGCTTTGCGTGGTTCCAACCGCAGTACGACGCCAGGGACCAGCTGGCTATCTTCGATCCGGCCAGTTATGAGCCGGCGAAAGCGGTGCGCCTCTACATGCCGGCGGTCGGCGGCGGCGCTTACGATCCCGCTCAACCCGACATCATCCTGGACGGCCGCCTCGTGGGCACGATTGTGCCGGGCAGCGGCGATCCTTTAAACGGCATGAGGTTCGCCTCGGGCGGGTATTTCCGGGGCGGCTGGGACGACCGGGGCCTCATGGTCCAGCCTCGGCTCGGTTTCGCCTATGCCCTCACCGACGATGGTCGGACGGTTCTGCGCGGCGGGGCAGGCATGATACATGATCGTATTCAGGGCAATCTCATCTTCAACCCGGTTTTCGGCAACCCGGCTAATGTGATCAACCGCAGTGTGACCAACGGCAATCTGGCTTCGATCCCGCCCGCCGACACCATCCCCGTCTTGGATGGGATTGTCGGGGCGGCCAGGTCCGGCGAGGTCCCCACGGTTTACACTTTCAGCCTTGGCATCCAGCGGGAACTGGGCTGGGGCACCACCATCGACGTGGCTTACGTCGGCTCCCTGTCGCGACATCTCGTGACGTCCCGGAACATTAACCAGATCCCGTATGAAACTGCCTTCTCCCGGGCGGCGCAGGATCCGTCGAAGTACGAGGGCGGTATGGTTCCGCCGGTTGAGCCCGACCTGCCGAAGGCTTATCTCGACGCCGGTTACAGCTACAGCGGTAATCTCGCCTTCGACGCCCCTTTCCTCGTTCCGTATCGCGGATACAACGCCATCGAGTATCTGCAGTTCGACGGCACGGCCAACTATAACTCCCTGCAGGTTTCGGTGCAAAGACGGTTTGCCGAGCGGCTGACCTTCGGAGCGGCCTACACTTTTTCGAAGATGTTTACCACGGCCAACCGTGACCAGGATCCGCAGGACGCCTTCAATACCCGCAAGTACGACTACCGTCTGGCCGAGTGGGACCGGCCTCACGTCCTGGTTTTCAACTACGTTTACAATCTCCCCAGCCTTACGCGGCATTGGGGAGGGCCCAAGTGGCTCGCCTATATCACCGACGATTATCAGCTGTCGGGCATCACTTCGGTGCAGAGCGGCGTTCCCATCGATCCGGGCATCTGGTGGCCGCCGGCGATGAGCATCAACGGGACTTACAACGCCTGGTGGACCGGCTGGACGCGCGCCTACGTGTACCCGACCATCTCCTCCGGTGATGTGAACCGGAAGGTGGGGACGTCCAAATTCAACCCCGATGCGTTCCAAGCACCGCCCATCGGAGTGCCGCCGGCAACCGACCGCAGTGCTCTGCGCTCGGGAGGATTGCACAATTGGGATATGTCTCTGTTCAAGAACTTCCCGCTCGGCTCGAATGAAGAGCGTTTTCTCCAATTGCGGATCGAAGCGTTCAACGTGTTCAACCATCCCAACTTCCGAAACGTGAACCTGAACTGGAGCCTGGATCCCCCGAGCGGAACCTCTCCGGCGAAACTGACCTTGCACACTCGCCCGGCCGGGGATAACGCCCCGTACGGCACCTATTTCGGGGAGTACTCGAGTACCTACGGCGGCACCGGCGGCGCGCGCGTCATCCAACTGGCGGCGAAACTTTACTTCTAACGGGGAGCAGGGGTACCCACCACGTTTTCGGCCCAACCCGCCGAGACACTCGGCAAGAGTCCCGGCGGGCACGGCCGCCCCTTTTTGCGAACCACTCAAGACGGCATCGGGCAGACGTAGGCGTGACTGGGCGCCCCGGGCTGGTTCCTCCAGCGATTGACCTGCGCGACGAGGAGCATTGTCTTCGGCAGACCGGGCTGAGAGCCCGACGCTCGTGAGGTGGAGGTGGTGTCCGGGGACCGCCTTCGGCGCGGAGGTGTCGCGAACCTCCGAAGCGAAGACTGAGCATTTTTGCTTGAAGACTCGTCTATTATCCGTTATCAAGCAGAATGACGCCACGAAGTAATAGTCAGGCGGTAATCGGTAATCGGTTCAGGGCCGAGGGCTAAGATCGCCGTCCAATGAAAGTTCGAGAGATAATAGAGATCATCGAACGAGACGGGTGGTATCTGCTCCGAACACGGGGTAGCCATCGACAGTACAAGCACCCGACCAAGAAGGGGTTAGTCACTGTTGCCGGCAAGCCCGGCGACGATCTTGGCGCAGGAACTCAGAACAGCATTTTGAAACAGGCAGGTCTGAAAAGATGAGACAGTATTTGGTTGTCGTCGAGGAGACTGAAACTGGATATTCGGCCTACTACCCTGATGTTCCCGGCTGTGTCGCGACTGGATCAACTCGAGAAGAAGTCGAGAGGAACATTCGGGAGGCCCTCGAGTTTCACTTTGAAGGGCTTCGAGAAGAAGGCTATTCCCTGCCCGAGCCGAAGAGCTACTCCAGCTACGTCAGGTTCCCTGCCTGATAAGACAAGCGCGAAACCGCGCCGGGTGCCACGGGGCATGGATCGAAGCGAATTGGGAGAACCTCAAGGCGGGGCGGCCGATCGACCGGATTCCGCCGTTGGAGTAACAGGGATGGACTTTCGGCTGCGTATTCAATGAACCGTCGTATGACGGTGGCTCTCAGCGAGCATTATCACTAACGCCAGGGAGGAGACCGGCCACTACAGATGCTTGTCCCAGCGGCATCTGACCTGATGCTGCCGGACGCAGGACGAGCATTAGGCTCTCCGGCCTCCGTGGAAATCCAGGTAGCTAGCTTCTTTCGGCAGAAATGCGTCCCCGAAGAGGGCGCTTTTAGGGCTGACACGGCGTTTCAATTATTTAGCCGCATACGCCTCAGCTATAATCCTGGCCATGCGTCTCTTGACCGCTCTCTTGCTGACCGTTACCGCCGCCGGTACCGTCACCGGGCAGTCGTGGAAGCCGGCGCATAGCGCTAATCCCTTACCCCACTTCGAAAGCCTGAAAGGAAAACGAGTTTTCTTTGCGGACGGAAATCCATTCACCGTACTCGCCGTAGAAACTCAATGGGAGAAGCTGCTTTACGGCCGTTACGCGGAAACGATGCGCGTCTACGATTACCTGTATCCCGCGGCGGAGGCGATGGGGCTCAACGCGCTCAAGGTTCCCGTCAAGTGGTCGATGGTCGAGCCGGCTGAGGGTACCTACGACTTTTCCTACGTCGATCACGTCGTGGCCATGGCAAGACAGTACCAACTGAGACTCGTGCTCGGGTGGTTCGGGCACTATGCGAGCGGCAGCGGCACCATATACAGAGACATGAGCGGCAACGTTTTCGCCCCGATGTATATCATTCAGGACACCCGCCGTTTCCCGCGTGCTGTCGATAAAGAGGGCAGACCGCATCACGATGCCGTATCGTACGATTACCCCGCCGTCGTCGAGCGCGAGGTGGCCGCTTTTCAAGCCTTCTTGGAACACCTCCGGCAGATCGACAGCCGCAGGACCGTCCTGATGATCCAGGTGGAGAATGAGATCTGCGTCTTCGGGGCCGGAGCCGCCTACGACCAGCGCAAGAACCCCAGCGTCTGGCGGGATCATTCCGAGGCTTCCAACGCGAGGTACGCCCAGAAACGACCTCTTGACGATCTCCGGTTCTCCGCCTGGAACCTGGCGTCCCAGTGGCTGCGGCCCCTGATGGAAGCGGGGACGAGGACCTATCCGCTCCCCCTTTTCGTGAACTTCGTGGGCGGAAGCCTGGCGCCCGGCCTGTTGGGCGGATCACCGGGGGAAGACGTTGCCACTTACCTCGACACCCTGCCGGACCTCGCCTTCGTGGGGGTCAATCATTACCCCACGTGGGGCGATGAAACGCCGGCGCCTGTGACCATCTCGGCCTCCTCATTGCGGCGGACACTGGACCGGTACCGCATCGGGCGAAATATTCCGACCGTGACCGAGACGAACAGCGACAACAACTCTTTAGCGCCCCGCTTGCTTTTCATTTCAGTCGGCGAGTACGGATCGCCGCTGTTCTCGCCCTGGGCAATGGAAACTTCCTGCCCGACTCCCGGAGAACCGTATGTCCAGGAGGACGGTCAACTGGCCAACGGCGCCTTTGCGTTGCGGGAAGCGTGCACGGCGATTCGGTGCGGCGGTCCTGCGGTCGCTGAATTCGGCGGAACCGAGCGGGCACGCGTGTTCCTGGCCGAAATGCCGGGACAGCGGTTCAGGGAAACCAAGGACGTCGACGGCATCAGCGTAACGGTCGCGGGTGTAAACGATGGACAGGCCATGGCCATCCGGCCTGCCGACCGCGAGATGTTGATTCTCGGCTTTCGCTGCAAGGTGATCGTCGAGACCGGGGCCGAAAACGAATCCCTAAAGGTGGAGAGAGGGACCTGGACAGGCGATCATTGGACGGCAAAGGGGAACGTGAACGCTTCGGTGAGCGGCGGCAAAGTCGAGTTCCGCCTGACCGACCCGCAAGCGGTTCGAATCTCCTGGTAGTGAAGGCGGGAAACGGGCATGTTCATCAAGCGAAGGACGAGGACGAAACTGGGTCCTGCTAGACGGCCTCCACGGCGTTCACGTACCGTTCCACCTGAGAGGCAACATCCTCCGCGTCCAAATCAGGCGCGTCAACGTCGCCATATGCAACGGCCTTCCGCGCTTCGTTCAGGTCGCGAAGCAACCGCTCAACCGGGGGAAGGCCATGATGTTTATGTAGATCGGCTGCGAGTTCGACCTTTTCGTAGTGTTTTCTCGAAGTTCTGAGCCGACTTGGATTGCAGCCGCTTCAACGGTCGCTTCAAGACAATAGATTCGTTTGATACGTGCCGTTACTGTGCTTCAACTCGAGATGCAGATCATATGTGCCCTCGGCCGTCCCTGTGACTCGCGGGCTGTATTCACTGTCCGGGTGGACGTACGTCAAGTTCGGTCACCGGCTCCAACTCGGAGACTAAGTCGGATGCCGGCTCTGCGTCCTGAATGGGACGGCCCCGGCTACGCTAACTCGTTTTCAGTGCCTTGACCGGATCAATGCGGGCCGCACGGTTGGCGGGAACCAATCCGGACACGATGCTGAAAGCCAGGGCGAAACCGACAACGCCGGCCAGCAGCCACGCCGGATAGGCAAAGAAGTCCGGAACCTCGGCGACGTTGTGCTTCGCGAAATAGTGCGCGATGATCGCCTGGGCCATGCGGGTCAACAGCCAGCCGGTAACCAGCCCCAGGAGGCTGCCGGCCAGCCCGATCAAGGCCGCTTCGAAGAGGAAGATCCGGCGGATGTCTCCGTTTGTCCCTCCGATCGCTTTCATTGTGCCAATCATCTGAGTACGTTCCAGCACCGACATGATGAGCACGTTGGCAATTCCCAGCGACGCAACGACCAAAGCGACCGTCCCCAGGGCCGAGAGGATGGTCTCGAAAATCAGGAACGCTTGCTTCACCTTGTCCATCTCGTCAACCAGCGAAAAGGTGCTCGCGCCCCAGTCCTCGACTGTCTTTCGCACTTTTTCCAGGCGGCTCGAATCCTTCACCCTGACGTCAATGACCGTGTACTCTCGCTCCCGGGATTCCAGCCCGCCTCGAAGCGCCGTCAAGGAAGCGGCGCTTGCCGGATTCCGGCGCCAGAGCGTTCGCGCGAAGTCCAACGAGACCACCGTCCCGGAGTAAAACGTGCCTCCCCGCGTTGCCGGCAGCCGTGGTAACACCCCCACGACCTGCACTTTCCGCGTGATGGTCTCGATCGGCAACTCGTCCTGGCCCGATATGGGACGCAGTTGGTCGGTCTTCAGATCGATCGTCCAGCCGATGGCCTGATCCGCCTGCTTGAAACCCAGCATCTCCGCCACTCCTCGCGACAACACGATCTCGGGCGCTTCCCGGCTGCTGAGGAAGCGCCCCGCCGTGATCTTCGAATAAGGAGGAGTGGCCTTCATCTCGGGGATGGCGCCGCGAATCCAGCCGAGGTATCTGCGGTCTCCGTTTTGCAGCTCAACGGGAAGACGGATCTCGGGTTGAACGCTTTCCACATCCTCCAGCCGTGAAACCCGGTCGACGAGGCTGTCGGTCAGGGGAATACGTTTCGCTCTCTCCCGGCCAGCCGGTCTTTCCTCACGCAGCCTGCTCAGATACTGACTTTGCTCAGGGCCCAGCACTCGAAAGCTGCGCAAGAGATCCCGCATCTGGAAATTCTCGATCGTTTCGCGGCGCAGTCCGGCGCCGAAGCTCACCATGGCGAACAGTGTCGCTATGGCGATCGTGACTCCCAGGCAGGTCAGGACAAAACGCAGCTTCGCCTGCCGGAGGTTATCAAGGGCGATTCGGAAGGTATCAAGCCATGACATAAGCAATTACTGACCAGCTCCCTGTACCTGCCATAAAGCGGTTCATTCATTGGCCTCGATTCGGCCATCCTTGAGAGTAATCAGACGGTCGGCGTACTGCTCGATCAGGTCCTTTTCATGAGTGATGCAGATAATTGCCCGACCTTCCCGGTGCAGGTGTTTAAGCAGCATGAAGATCTCTTCCGCGGTCCGGCTGTCCAGATTGCCGGTCGGTTCGTCGGCCAGAAGGAACTGCGGGGAATTCGCCATGGCCCGTGCGATGGCCACCCGCTGCTGCTCGCCGCCGGATAACTCCGAAGGCCGGTGGGTGGCGCGATCGGCCAACCCTACAAGCTCGAGAAGATCCATAGCCCGCTGACGGCGCGGCCCGGCCGGGACCCCTGCAAAGGCCAGGGCAAGGGCTACATTCTGGAGGGCCGTCATCGTGGGAATCAGGTAGAAAGCCTGAAAGACAATCCCAACCGTCTCACGGCGATGACGCGCCAAGGCCGCTGACCCGAGCTCAGCCAGATTCCGATTGCCAAACCAGATGGCGCCCGAGGAAGGACGATCCAGGCCGGCGAGCAGATTCAGAAGCGTTGACTTGCCGGAGCCCGAACGGCCCACGACCCCGACAAACCGGCTGCTCTCCATTTCCAGAGAAACGTGATCCAGAGCCACCACGCTCCTCGTTCCCATCGGGTATTCCTTGCAAACGTTGTCGACTCGTAATCTCGTCTCTGGAAGCGCGTGAGATAATGGAACAGCCATGACCGTTTTACTCCTCGTGATTTCGGCCTTTTTATTTTCCCATAACGCCGGCGTACGAACCTACCGCGATCTCCGCTATTTCAGCGGCCCGAATGCGCATCCCACCAAACATTTGCTCGATCTCTATCTGCCCCGGCAAGAGAGCGGTTTTCCCCTGCTGGTCTTTGTTCACGGGGGAGCATGGACCCGGGGCGACAAGGCCGCCTATGCCGGCGCATACGAATACCTGGGCGCCGCGGTCGCGGGGCAGGAGGTCGGGGTTGCGGTCATCAACTACCGTCTTTCCCCGGAAGTCACCCACCCGGAGCATGTCCGGGACGTGGCGCGTGCTGTCGCCTGGCTCTACCGGAACTCGGGCCAATACGGCTGGTCTCCCGGCCGCATTTATCTGGTCGGTCATTCGGCGGGCGCTCACCTGGCCGCCCTCCTCGCTGTCGATCCCTCGTATCTGCAAGCCGTGGGGCTCAAACCCGAAATCATCAAGGGGGTCGTCGCCATCAGCGGCGTCTACGACCTGACCCTGGGAGGGGTCACGGCCAAGATGCTTTATGAGCCCGTCTTCGGCTCGGATCCCCGGATTCTGGCACAGGCTTCCCCGGCCCTGCAGTTGAGCAGGAAAAGCCCGCCTTTTTTGGTTCTTTACGCCCAGAACGACTATCCCTCGCTCGACGTGCAGGCCCGGCGTTTTCAGAGGGCGCTCAAAGAGGCCGGGATCCAGGTGCAAGCGGCCATGATCCATGGGCGCGATCATGTCAGCATCATCAGCGGGCTGGCGCGCAACGGCGATCCCGTGCGCAAGATGGTCCTCGAATTCACCAGGCCGTAGATAGACCTTCTCGCCTCGTAAGGATTAACCCCTAGGCGGCTGCAACTCCGGTACGATCAGCGCGACACCGTCTCGGCGGCGTGGACTTCCTGGAGTTTCCCGCTCTTCACGTCGTAGATGAAACCCCGGACCGGTATGCCGGCCAGCCACGGATGCGACTTGATGGTCTGAATCTGCTCCCGGACGTTTGCTTCCAGATTGGTGAAAGCATGAAAGTGCTCGGGCATGGGGGCCCTTTTTCCGGTTTCCTTCGCCAGCCGGGTTTTCAACTCCTCGTCGTGGAAGGTCAGCATTCCGCAGTCGGTGTGATTGATGATCATGATCTCGCGCGTACCCAGCAGATGATGCGAGATGATCAGGGAGCGAAGGGCGTCCTCGGTCGCCAACCCTCCCGCGTTGCGGATGACATGCGCGTCTCCCGTTTTCAGGCCCAGGATCTGTTCGATCGTCAGGCGGGCGTCCATACAGGCGAGGACAGCCAGGTGGCGGGCGGGCGGCATCGCCAGGCTGGCGAGGCTAAACCCACGAGCGTACTCGACGTTCGCGTTCAGAGTCGTGTCAATGATACTCACGATGGTCCTCCTTATTTAGACGCTAGGTCCGAAATCTGAGAATTTACCTCTGAGAAGCTGTCAGCGACCAGCGATCAGCGATCAGCTGAGGTCAGCGACCAGCGATCAGCGATCAGCTGAGACTTGGAACCCAAATATTTAGAGGCATTAGGAATGTGCCGGACCCTTGAAGCTGTCCGCTAACCGCTGATCGCTGAAGCTGAGAAGGTGTCGCTGATCGCTGGCAGCTTCGGAGCGGGTCCGCGTCTTCGCTGAACGCTGAAAGCTGATCGCTGAAAGCCCGTATATCGCTCAACTATATCAATTCCGGTCCGCGCGTGAAAAGGATCGGGTAAGATGCCCCTTGGAGAGGAAGAATCTATGCGACGAAGGATGTTGCTCTGCCTGCTGGTTTCGCTGGCCTGTCGCCCGGTCCTGGGCCAACCACCCGCGCTGGAAGAGATGAAGAAGGAGGCGCTCGGGCTGGCCGATGCTGAAGCTCGTTTGACTCAACAGATCGTCGACTCAATCTTCAGTTTCGCCGAACTGGGCTTTCAGGAGTACGACACCGCGGCTTACGTGACCGGGCTGCTCGAAAAGAACGGCTTCCGCGTCGAACGGGGCGTGGCCGGGATGCCGACGGCGTTTGTTGCGAGCTGGGGCTCGGGGAAGCCGGTCATCGGGTTCATGGCTGATATCGACGGCTTACCGGAGACCTCGCAGAAGCCCGGAGTGGTGCATCGTGAGCCCTTGATCGAAAACGGGCCTGGTCACGGGGAAGGTCACAATTCTCACCAGGCGGTCAACATCACGGCCGCGATTGTCCTGAAGCGACTGATGGAGAAGTACGGGATTCCGGGAACCTTGCGCCTGTACCCGGGTGTGGCCGAGGAACTGCTCGCCAGCCGGACCTACATGGTTCTGGCTGGGCTTTTCAAGGATGTGGACGTCATGCTCAGCTGCCACGTCTCCGCCGACTTCTCGACCGCCTATGGTCCGAGCGGCTCGGGCCTGGTCTCCACACAGTACACGTTCCAGGGACGGAGCGCCCATGCCGCCGGTGCGCCGTGGGCCGGCCGGAGCGCGCTCGACGCCGTGGAGCTCATGAACATCGGTTGGAATTTCCGGCGCGAGCATCTGCGTCCCGACCAGCGCTCCCACTATGTCATCACGAAGGGGGGCGACCAGCCGAACGTGGTCCCGCCTCTGGCGACCGTCTGGTACTTCTTCCGGGAGTGGGATTATGAACGGATCCGGGAGCTGCACGAGATCGGCACGCGGGTGGCCTCGGGAGCGGCGCAGATGACCGACACGACCATGACCGAGCGCGTCCTGTCTGCAACCTGGCCGGGGCATTACAATCAGCCGCTCGCCGAAGCCCTGCACGCCAACATCAAGCGGATCGGCATGCCGGCCTGGTCGGCCGCGGATGAGAGACTCGCCCGTGCGGCACAAGCCGAACTGAAGGTCGAGGTTAAGGGCCTGAACAAGGAGGTGTCCGAGTTGAAACCCGCGACTGAGCCGCGGCGGGCTGCCGGCTCTGACGACATCGCCGAGGTTTCCTGGAATCTGCCGACAGTCGTGGTTCGATTCCCGTCCAACATACCGGGAATGATCGGACATCACTGGTCAAGCGGCATTGCCATGGCCACTCCCATCGCCCATAAAGGCGCGACGGCGGGCGCCAAGGCGCAAGCGCTGACTGCCCTGGACCTGCTTCTGGATCCCAGGCTGCTCGAGGCGGCGCGCCAATACTTTAAGGAGCAGACGAAAGACACCAAATGGCACTCGCTGATACCGGAAGAGACGAAACCGCCGATTGACTTGAATCGCGAAAAAATGGAGGCCTTCCGCCCCAAGCTGCGCGAGCTTCACTTTGATCCCGGCAAGTATGAGACCTATCTCGAACAGCTGGGCGTAGCGTATTAGCCCCGGGAACCGAGGCAATCTCACTGCTTGAGCCTGCTTGAGAGGACAGCTGGCACGGCAACGGCTCTGTCTTCACAGGGCGCGGGCCTCGTACACTTGTTCCCGTGCCTGCCCGGTGTTATTCTTCGCGAGACTGCCCTCCCTTGGAGGAAAACAGACAAGCCTCAGCTGTGCCGAGCTAACCTTCGGAGGAATCAATGAAACGTATGCTTCTGTCCCTGGCGCCGGTGGTGGCGATGTTTACCTCGTCGCTGGCTCAACAGCCGCCCTTGATCGACCGGGAGATCTTTTTCGGTGATCCCGAGATTATCGGCGCGCAGCTTTCGCCTGACGGGCAGTACATCTCCTTTTTGAGGCCCTGGAACAAGACCCGCAACATCTGGGTAAAGAAAGCGGACGAGCCTTTTGAAAAAGCGAAGCTGGTAACCGCGGAAACCAGGCGTCCGATCCCCGACTACTTTTGGAGTCGTGACGGCAAATACATCCTTTTTGTGCAGGATCAGGCCGGGGACGAGAACTACAACGTCTACGCTGTGAACCCCGCTGATCCGCCGGCTGCCGGATCGGAGGCGCCGCCGGCCCGGAACATCACGGATGCGAAAGGCGTCCGGGCTGACATCCGGCTGGTGCCGCGATCGGATCCCGACGCCATCTTTGTTGCGCTCAACGACCGTGATAAGGCGTGGCATGACCTCTACAAGATCAAGATTTCGACCGGGGAGCGAACCCTGGTTCAGAAGAACACCGACCGTTTCGTAGGGGCGGTGTTCGACAACAAGGATCAGCTCCGCCTGGCGGTTCGATCGGCGGACAACGGTGACACCGAGATCCTTCGAGTAGATCCGGATGGCCTGAAGAAAATCTACTCCTGTAGTGTCTTCGAGCAGTGTAATCCGGTTCGGTTTCACAAGGACAACAAACGGGTTTATCTGGAGACGAACAAAGGGGACGACGTCAATTTTATCCGCCTGGTTCTCTTGGATCCCGAGACCGGAAAAACGGAGCCGGTGGAATCCGATCCGGGCAACCGTGTGGACCTTGGCGGCACCGTCTTCTCTGACCTTACGGATGAGTTGATAGCCACGATCTATATCGACGACAAGTTCCGCCTGCACTTCAAGGACAAGAAGTACGAAGCCGACTACAACTACCTGAAAAAGAAGGTGGGCGATAAGCAAGTGGCTTTCGGGTCCCATACCAAAGATGAGCAGAAGTGGTTGATTTCGGCCACTAGCGACAGGGAGCCGGGCGAAACCTACCTGTTCGATCGAAAGACCCGGACGCTGAAGCTGCAATACCGGGTCCGGGAAAAGCTCCCGCGCGAGGCGCTCGCTTCGATGCAGCCGATCCGATATCCGTCTTCGGACGGACTTGAGATCCCAGCCTACCTGACGCTTCCGAAAGGCGTTGAGCCCAGGAAACTGCCGACTGTGGTATTTCCGCATGGAGGCCCGTGGGGCCGGGACATGTGGCGCTACAACAGTTTCGCCCAGTTCCTGGCGAACCGCGGGTATGCGGTTCTTCAACCCAATTTCCGCGCTTCGACCGGTTACGGCAAACAACTGCTTAACGCCGGGAATCTGCAGTGGGGCGACAAGATGCAGGACGACATCACCTGGGGTGTCAAGCACCTGGTCCAGAAAGGGATAGCAGACCCCAAACGGGTGGGCATCATGGGTGGGTCTTACGGCGGTTATGCGACGCTGGCCGGCGTGGCGTTCACGCCTGATCTTTACGCGGCGGCCGTTGCGATCGTAGCGCCTTCGAACCTGATTACGCTGCTCGAAAGCATTCCCCCATACTGGGAGGCGGGTCGGACCCTCTTTTACCGGCGGATGGGGAATCCCAACACGCCCGAAGGCAAGGTTCAGTTACAGCGCCAGTCCCCGCTCAACTCGGCCGCCAAAATCAAGACACCGCTTCTGGTGGTGCAAGGCGCCAACGATCCTCGGGTCAACAAGCGGGAATCGGACCAGATCGTCATCGCCTTGCGTGATCGCGGATTCCCGGTCGAGTACCTGGTGGCCCCGGACGAAGGGCATGGATTTGCCCGACCGGTGAACAACATGGCCATGTTCGCCGCAGCCGAGAAGTTCCTGGCCAAACACCTGGGAGGGCGATACCAGGAGGGCGGCACTCCCGAAGTCATGGCGCGACTGGCCGAGATCACCGTCGACCCGAAGACCGTGGTCCTGACGGCGAAGGTCGACCCGAGCCAGGTAGGGATACCCCAGGTGGCCGCTGCTCTACCTGTCGGAACATTCCATTTCTCCGCGAAATTGCAGATGGGCGAGCGGAGCATGGATCTGAAGTTGAAGACGGATATCAAGGACACCGCGGAAGGCTGGTCCGTAAGCGATGTGGTGACGCTGCCGATGGGAGAAATATCGGATTCCGCAGTACTCGACAAATCAGGCCTGACGCTCGTGAAACGGACTGTGAAACAGGGCCCGATGACCATTGAGACCACGTTTAAGGACAACAGACTCCAGGGCACGATGAACATGGGCGGGCAGCCCAAGGCCATCGACGCTGAGGTCGGCGGCGCCATATTCGCAGATGGTCCCGCCTCTTCGTTCGTCATTGCGGCCTTGCCGCTCGCCGACGGGTATTCCACCACCTTCAGGAACTTTGATTTGCAGCAGCAGAAAGTCAAGCTGATGCAACTGAAGGTAGCCGGGTCGGAGAGCGTCACCGTGCCGGCCGGCACGTTCGAGGCTTACCGACTGGACATCTCGTCAGCCGACGGCGGTTCGGACAAAGTCACCCTTTGGGTCGCCAAAGACGGCCGAAAGCCGGTGAAAGCCTCGATGGTTCTCGCAAATATGGGCGGCGCCGTGCTGACGCTGGAACTGCAATAGACCGAGGCTTCGAAGGTTCAGAGCTAAGGCGCGGCAGGATCTGCGTTTGCCCGGACACTGGAACTACAATAGAGCGAGGTTTCAGAAGGAATAACCGACCGAGAACTTCACATTGTTGCACGGTTCCCGAAAAACCAGGTTCTGGTCGGCCAGCCTGATGGTCTTGTTCAGCCGCAGCGGGTTGAAAGCGAGGATCAGGCGGAGTGGCTGGTTCACAACCGGCAGCAGGAACTGGATCTCGGCTCCAGTCGACATGCGCCATACGTTATTGGTCTCCTCGAGCAGCGTGACGTTCGCGTTCCCGAGGCCCGATACCCGCAGGTCTTTCTTGCGGATGACGGTGGCGGTCCCGACGTCCACGAAGGGCGTGAATTGCAGCGGGCCGTAGATGGGAATGCGATACTCCGCGG
Source organism: Acidobacteriota bacterium (assembly GCA_041946865.1). Classification (GTDB taxonomy): domain Bacteria; phylum Acidobacteriota; class UBA6911; order RPQK01; family RPQK01; genus RPQK01. The sequence continues at coordinate 21,111 of JBHGBF010000043.1, forward strand.
TCAGCACCACCCCCGCATCGCCCCCGATGGCGATCGGCTGCTGGTCAAACGTGGGCAGGCCCGTCACGGGGTCGATGATGGGGTTGCCGTTCTCGTCCACTTTCTGAGTCTGCTGGACCGCCACGGGGCCGATGGAGCGAAGGTCAAAACCGCGCAGGTTGGATTCCCCGCCGAAATAGATCCGTTCCAGGAAGGGGACAGGCTTTCGGGTTCCGTCGGGCAAAGTCCCGTAGGAAAAGACATGCTGGAGCTGCGTCCTGAATGCCCAGGTGTTGCGTGAACTGATCAGGCGATCCGGTATGAAACGCTGAAACTCAAAGAAGGGATGGGCCACATCGATCCGCCCTCCGAAGGGTCCCCCCGCCACCGGCATTTGCAGCAGCAGATATGAACCGTGAGTCGCGCCGAAAAACCGGTTTCTGGTGTCGTACGTCCAGAACGGGGTGACCTGGCTGCGCAGGATTCCTGTAAGCGCCTCGTCAATGCTTCCGCCGGTTGTGAGGAGGATCAACTGGGCGACCGCGAACGAGCGGAAATCCTCGCGGATGTCGTACACCCGGTTCGTGTCAAGCGAGTAAGACACTCCCACCCGATTGAAACTGGATACGGGGCGGCTGGCGGTCACCTGAAAACCAGTGCTGCGCTCGCTGAAGAGGCTGAAGGTGTCGGACGCCCCCCGGCCAGGCAGCAGGCCAAAAGAATCGAACCTCAACCGCCGGTGAAAGACGCGGTAGCTGAGCAGGTTATCGGAATCGAGAAAGTGGGGGTCGGTCAGAGCCAGAGCATAATCGGAAGTCCTCGATCCCGTTTCCGCTTGGACCTCCAGCGTCTGGCCGAGGCCTCGGAAGTTTCTTGACTGGTAGTCAAAGCCGATATACGTGCCGCTGATACCTCCCAGTCCGCCGGTCAGGTTGATCGCGTGCGGGTCCCGCTCGCGAACCCGGATCAGGATGTCCACCTCCTCTTCGACGGGGTGTTTGGTCAGGGTGTAGTCACGGGCTGTGAGCGGCTCGATGAAATCGAGTTGGCTCAGCTTGAGCAGGGAGGCGTCGAGTTTGTCTGCATTGAAGTCGTCTCCCTCCTGCAACACCATTTCGCGCCTGAGGACCTTGTCCCGGGTTCGTTCGTTTCCGGTGAAATTGATCTGGCGGACGAGGTAGCGGCCACCTTCCCGAATGCGGATGGTAAAGTCCACGGTCCTCCGGTCGTACTGCGGCCGCATCTCGGGAATCAGCTCCATGTCGAGGAAACCGAGCTCGCCGTAGACCCGTTTAACCTGTTCGTTGGCCCTGCTCAAGGCAACAAAGTTGACGATGTCCCCCACTCTTGCCTTGTACTTGCTCAGAACTTCGTTCTCATTGACCTTCTCCACGCCCTCGACCCGAAACCCGCTGTACCGGAACTGCTCGCCTTCTACAAGGCGGATGATGATGCGGTATTCCAGGCGGTCCCGGCGAAAGCCCGGCAATCCGCCGGTCTTCGCCTCGACCAGTTCGACACGCGGTTTCTCCATTCGCGCGAAAATGTAGCCGCGCGACTGGTACATGGGCAGGACGTTCGCGCGAACGTCGTACTCCAGGCGGTCTTCGAGGTAAAGGCTGCGGCCGCGCAAGCTGGACCAGAAGGAGGACTCGCTGGTGAGCTTCAGGGCGTCACGCAGTTCCTCGTCGCTGAACAGGGTGTTCCCTTCGAATTCAATGACGCCGATTTTTGCCCGCGGACCTTCCTCGATATGGAAGGTCAGGTTGACGGCGTTTGTCGCGACTGGCTGGCGGGAAACCGTCACCCGAGCCAAAGGGAACCCGCGCAGTTGCATGAACTGCCGTACCGCGTTGATCGCCCGCGTCAGCCTGGCCTCATCCAGCCGGGACCCGGTTGTCAGGCTCAGATTCATTTCCCGAAGATAGTCGAGCACTTCCGTGGCTTGGACGAAGCGAAGACCGAGGATCTGGACCTCGTGGATGACGGGGGGTTCGGTCACCTCGAAAATCACGACCACCTGGTCCGTTCCCCGCGGCTCGGTCAGCAAACGCACGTTTGAAAAAAGGCCCGAGGCGAGAAGGGCTTGATAGTCTGAACGAAGCTGCTCCTCATTGAACTGTTGTCCGGGTAAGGCCTTGATGTAGTACCTGATGGTGCTTTCCGGCACTCGGATATTGCCGCGGATGACGACTTGCGAAATCGTGCGATTTTCGAGGTTCTGTGGTGAGCCGGCGCCTGGGAGGGTCGGCTGAGCGTGCGCGCCTGGGCCGGCACGGAAGATCGTGCCGGCGACGGCGAGGATGACAAGAGCAGTGCGAAGCTTCACAAGTCCCTTCCGATACTCTGATGCAGTCTACTGGCAATGATCCCGAAAATCGCCGTTCCACTTGGTGGAGAGGATTTTACGGAAATATAATTATAAGAAGATCCAGCACTCGCGAAACAACCTGGAGTCCCAGCCGTCATCAATGGAGCCGGGCGCCTAATCTCCAAAATCAGGCTCGTGGGCTCCTGCATCACCTTCCAGGAAATCCTGCGCGGCACCCGGGTAAGTGCCAATGTTGCAGGAACCTAGAGAAAACATGTCAGGAGGTGTAAATATGGTCCGCCTTCTCAATGACTTTAAAGGAACCGTAATCCGCGCCACCGATGGTGATATCGGCAAGGCAACCGACTTCTACTTCGATGACCAGCGGTGGGCTGTCCGTTATCTGGTCGTGGATGCCGGGAGCCTGGTGCGTGGCGGATTTGTCCTCATCTCGCCTATCTCGGTCACAGGCACAGACTGGGAGAACCACCGGATAAGTTTGAGTATCGATCGTCAGCGAGTCAAGAGCAGCCCGACCACGGATGTCTTGCGTCCGATTTCCCGCCAGTACGAGATGGACTACTACCGCTACTACGGCTGGCCGATTTACTGGGGAGGAACAGGAATCTGGGGCACCGAACCGACGCCCGGATCTCTGGGGTCGATGGCGCCGCCGGCAAGACCAGCCGGCGAGACGCCGCCGGCGCCGGGCGAGAGGGATGTCCGCCGGACGGTCGGCAGCCCAGGCACGGCCGGCCAGGAGGAGAGTCGACTACGAAGCGCCAAGGAGGTCGCCGGGTATCACATCAAGGCCACCGACCAGGAGGTGGGCCACATCGACGATTACCTGATCGACCAGGATACCTGGTTGATTGATTCGATCGTTGTTGACACGTCGAACTGGCCGGGAGGCAAGACCGTCGTCCTGCCCCGCGAGCGGATCGAACAAGTGGATTGGGCCACCAGACGGATCTTCGTCAACTTAACCAGTCAGGAGGTGCGCAACAGCCCGGAGCTCAAGGAATCGACTATGAGCCGCAGACTGTAAGCGGGATCCAGCAGTAGTATCCAGCAGCATGGGAGATCCTATGTTTTGTCGCCTTACAATTCAGGTCAGGTTCTGGTTGGCACTGGTTTTGGCCGTTTCCCTTGGCGCTGCGACGGTCAAAGGACAGGAGTATTTTGGACGCAACAAGGTACGGTACCAGAAGTTCGACTTCAAGGTCATGAAAACCGACCACTTCGACATCTATTACTACGAGGAAGAACGCGAGGCGGTGTCAGACGCCGCCCGGATGGCTGAACGCTGGTACACCCGTTTGTCGCAGGTTTTGCAGCACGAGCTCACGAGCCGGCAGCCCCTGATCCTTTACGCCAGTCACCCCGCCTTCCGTCAGACTACCGCCATCCCGGGCACAATCGGCGAGGCTACCGGCGGTGTCACCGAAGCGCTCAAGCGCCGGGTGGTCCTGCCCATGTCGGGCCCGATGCGGGAGACCGACCACGTGCTCGGGCACGAAATCGTCCATGCCTTTCAGTACGACATGACCGGCCAGGGGCAAACCGGGATTGGGTTCGAGGCCCCCGGGGCGTTGCGCCTTCCCTTGTGGTTTATCGAGGGAATGGCCGAGTACCTTTCACTCGGTCCCGTGGATTCCCTGACGGCGATGTGGATGCGCGATGCGGTCAGACGCGAAAACCTTCCCAGCATAGACGACCTGGAAGACCCGCGCTTCTTTCCCTACCGTTACGGGGAGGCGCTTTGGGCCTACATCGGGGGACGCTTCGGCGATCAGGTCATCGGCCGAATCTTACGTGCCGCCGGGAGAAGCGGGGATGCCCGCAGTGCGCTGGAAGGAGTGCTCGGCGTGTCGACCGAGGAACTGACCCAGGACTGGCACGCGGCGACAAAGGCGGCGTATGAACCGATCCTGGATGCGACTGCACCCGCCACTGACTTCGGACAAGCCTTGGTGTCGCGCAAGAAGCAGGGTGGAGAGATGAACGTCAGCCCATCGATCAGCCCCGACGGGAAATGGGTCGTCTTCTTCTCCGAGAAAGACCTGTTCTCGATCGATGTATTTCTAGCCGACACCCAGACGGGCGAGATCAAACGAAAACTGACCTCGACCGCGATCGATCCCCACTTTGAGAGCCTTCAGTTTATCAACTCGGCTGGCGCCTGGAGCCCCGACAGCCGGCAGGTCGCGATCGGAGCGATCAGCCGGGGAAGGCCCCTGTTGACAATCATCGACGCGGAGAGCGGGAATCGGGTGAAGGAAATCCGCTTTCCCGAGTTGGGCGAGATCTTCAATCCCGCCTGGTCGCCGGATGGGCGCCAAGTGGCGTTTTCCGCAATCCAGGGCGGCTTGATGGACCTGTTTGTAGTCGACATCCAGACTGAAAAAGTACGCCGGTTGACCGACGATGTCTATGCCGAAACCCAGCCCGACTGGTCGCCCGACGGCCGCTATATTGCGATCGCCACCGACCGCTTTTCCAGCAATGTCGGCAACCTCCAGTTCGGCGAGACGGGTCTGGCCCTGGTGGACGCCGCAAACGGCGAGGTCCAGCCCCTCCCGACCGTGAAAGAAGGACGTCAGACGAACCCCCAATGGGGAAAAGACAGCCAGACGCTTTACTTCATCTCGGACCACACCGGGATTCCAAACATCTACGTCTACCGGATGAACGGGAGTCCGTTTGAACAGTTGACCAATCTTCAGACCGGAACGAGCGGCATTGCCAAATTGAGCCCGGCGTTGACGGTGGCGAGTGGAAGCGGACGCGTGCTCTTCAGCACTTTTGAAGGCGGAGACTACAACCTGTACGTTTTCGACGAGGCGAAGGCCGGCGCCCGGCAGTCGGCGTCGCGGTTGCCCGGGAATCCCGCTCTGCTGCCTCCAGGGCAGCGAACCACCCAAATGGTAGCTTCGTTCCTGCGGGCCCCGACAGCCGGCTTGCCGAGGACGACCAATTTCCAGATTTCGAATTACGATCCGAACCTGTCGCTTGATTACGTGGCTCAGCCGACCGTGGGTGTCGGAGTCAGTAATTTCGGCACCTTTGTCGGCGGCGGGACAGGCCTCCACTGGAGTGACATGCTCGGCTTTCACAACCTCACCACGCTGTTCGACGCGGGCAACAACGGCGGTGGGAATGTCGCCAATAGTATAACGGCCCTGCTCGGATACGAGAACCAGCGGAGTCGTTGGGATTGGGGGGCGATCGGAGGACAGGTCCCGTTTGTGACGGGTGACTTCGTGCAAGGCACCACCGTAGTCAACGGGCAGCAGGTCCTGGCCGAACAGGTCGTCCGCTTCTGGCAGATCAATCGTGAAATCCAGGGAAGGCTGGCTTACCCGTTTAGCGAAGCCCAAAGGATCGAATTGGGGGGCGGCTTCCGGAACATCTCCTTTGATGCCGAGTCGGAAACCGACTTCTTCTCGCCTGTGACCGGGGAGTTCCTGGCACGCCAGACGCAAGACCTGCCGCGGCCGGACGCGATCAATCTCGGCACCGCCACCGCCGCTCTCGTCTACGACACGAGTGTTTTCGGCGGGACCAGCCCGGTGATCGGCCAGCGGTACAGGTTTCAGGTCGAACAAGTAGGCGGCAGCCTGCTCTTCACGAACGTCTTGACTGACTACCGCCGCTACTTCATGTTCCTGCGTCCCCTGACGCTGGCCGGTCGTTTCCTGCATTATGGCCGCTACGGTTCTGACGCCGAGGACCCGAGGATGCAGGATCTCTTCTTAGGCTATCCCTCGCTGATCAGGGGTTACGACTTCGGTTCATTCAGCGTGGACGAGTGCCAGCCGACAACGCCCGGCGACGGCAGCTGTCCGGTTTTCGATCAGCTGATAGGAAGCCGCCTGGCCGTCGCTAATGCGGAACTGAGGCTGCCCGTGTTCGGGCCGCTGGGCGTCGTACCCAGCCAGGGCTTTATCCCTGTCGAGACGGCCCTGTTCTATGATGCCGGCATGGCCTGGACGTCAACAGCGGGATCGAATTTCAGCGCTCGTGACCCGGTCAAGAGCTATGGCGGATCGCTGCGCATCAACCTGCTGGGTTTTGCAGTAGCCCAGGTCAGCCTGGTCCGCCCGGTGGACCGGCCCCTGAAGAACTGGATCTGGGAATTCAGCCTCACCCCAGGTTTCTAACCCGGCCCTTTTTCCACACAGGCCCTACAACCGCTTGTAGCCATGTGTTACCTTGGTTTGATTTGTGGACCGTTTTTCGGTCCAACCCATGCTGAAGGGAAACCGCGAATGCCTCAATCTCTATGGGGATGAGTTCCGGGACTTTCCTCGCCGATACCAGGTCGATTTCGACCAACGGTACGTGTGGGACTAGTCAGGCGGTTTTTGCTTTTCCCCACAGGGAGAGAACCTGAACTCCCAGTGACCCAGGGTAGGCCGCAAAAAGCGCGGCCGACCCTGGGCT
>JBHGBF010000044.1:0-27771 GCA_041946865.1 Acidobacteriota bacterium
GCGCCATCGCCTTCGAGGCTTGGTAAAGCACCGGCCTCTCTCCTCGTTGCTGCCACACTACGAACAAAAAACTGAGGGGTTACTGCGGCCCCCGTCGCGAAGTAAGACGTTGAGAAGCGACAGAAGTTTCAGCTTTGCTGTAATTTGCCGGGAAAAGCCGGCGAAACCATCTGAGCTTATCAGGAAATCAGACCGAATTCCACACGGGTCACGTCCTTCAGCTCGGCTTGCATGTAGTTCCTGATTCGTTCGATCAGCGCTTTCTCATTGAGCCGGATCGCTTCCCTGGTCACGCCGAACTGGTCGGCAATTTCCTGAAGTGTCTTCGGCTCGTCGGCAATCAGCCGTTGCTCGAGGATGACCCGTTCTCGCTCGGTCAGAGAGCGGGCAAATTCCTGGAATTTCTGCTGGAACAGCTGACGCAGTTCGCCCCGCGCCAGCTTCTCATCAATCAGCTCTTCGGTGGCCGCCAGTGTATCGACATAGCGGGTTTCCGCCTCGTCGTTCACATACGTATCGAGGCTTAGATCGGAGCCTTCGATGGTCCTCTCGACCGCCTCCACCTCTTCCGGCCGGACCTTCAACCGGGCAGCTACCAGGGACGCGGTCGGTTCAATCCCCTGGAGCCGGAGCTTTTCCTTCTCCTTTCGAAGGTTGAACAGCAGTTTTCTCCGTTCGTTGGTGGTCCCGAGCCGGACAATACGAAAATTGTCGAGGATGAACTTGATGATATAGGCCTTGATCCACCAGGTGGCATAGGTCGGCAGTCGGGTTCCCCGATAGGGATCAAAGCGTTTGACCGCTTCCATGAGCCCGATGTTCCCTTCCTGTATGAGGTCCATCACGTTCTGGTAAATCCGGCTGTAAAGGAACGCGATTTTGACGACCAGCCGCAGGTTGGACGTGACCAGCCGATAGGCGGCCTGTTCATTGTTCTCTTCGCGGTACAGGATGGCCAGCCGATGCTCTTCTTCGGCTGTCAAGGGTTCGAAGTGGGAGACTTCGAGCAGGTACTTGCGCAAAGGATCGAGTCTCGCGATCTTGTCCCGCTCCTCGGGGACAATCTCCTCTTCGTCCTTGCGCTCCAGCACGGCATCGAGCAGGGACTCCTCTGCTGCTAGTTCCTCCTCGTCGGCTGGGATATATTCAGGTTCCGGTTCTTTCTCTTTCGCCATAAGGCCGAAGTTCAATCTTACCATCTTGTGGGCGGCGCGGACCAAAAGGACGACCCTGGACTGAGGCAAATCGCCCGCCGGCGCCTCACCTGAACAAATCGGCGCTCGGCGTTCTCAGCAGTTGTTTCCCGCTGCCCCCGGAATCCGTCCAGCTGTATCCGCGGATCAGCACGGCCGGAGTTCGTCGCGTCTTTCCCATGACGATTTCCGCCGCCCCGGCCAGTTCATCTCCAGAAGCCACAATGCTCGCCCGCATGACCTTGCCGAAAGTGTCCTGCAGTCCCCGATAGTCGGTCAGGGGATTGAAGCCCGCCACTCCGATTGCCACATTCACGAGCCCTTGCCGCCAGGGTCGGCCGAAGGTGTCCGAGATAATGACCGCGAGCCGGGCCCCAGACTTTTGCCCCAGCTCTTGCGCCAGGTTCCGGGCCGAAGCATCCGGGTCTTGTGGCAGCAGGACGGCGCAGCCGGGCGGCACATTGGAGGTGTCGACACCGGAGTTCGCGCAGATAAAGCCGTGCCTCGTTTCGGTGATCAGCACGCCCGCCTCCATTCGCACCACGCGGCGGGCTTCCTGTAGAACCAGCTCGATGACTCGAGGGTCTTTCTGATATTGCCTGGCCCATTCATCCGCCAGCTTGGACGGCTCGACCCGGCTCAGGGGCAATACCCGGCCTTCGGCCTTGGAGACAATCTTGTGTGCGACCACGAGAATGTCAAAATCCTGAAGTTTCAGACCGGACCTTTCCAGCGCGTCCGCGAGGACCGAGGACAGGTTCGAACCGGGAATGATCTCCGGCACTCCGGGAATCGGGTAAAGAGCAATTTCAGGCTGTGGCATTTTCGAGCCTGCTTTGTGCTCCGATCGAGAGAAGGAAATCAAGTGTGTGGCCACCGAGAGAACGGTTAAAGAATGCGGCGAGGTCCGCCGGGTCATCGATATCCAGCCCGATTCGCTCGTTGGCAAGGGCTACCAGTCGGACCTGACGGGAGCGAGCCTCCTGATGATGAAGGCGACAGCTGTCAGGCCCGAATCGAGAAGGAAAAGCATCGGGCGGGTTCCGCAGGAGGGCGTTCGTGCCCGTTCCGTCCCGGGACGGCACAATGACCGAGCTTGTTTCGGCCAGCGCGGTGTCAATCACAAGGTCGATATCCCAGGCCTGAACCAGGGGCACGTCACCGGGCAGGCGGAGGACCCGGCGAAATCCGCGCTTTTTCAATTCGGTGCTTGCCCAGTCGACTGAGAAGCTCTCTGAATGCTGGTTTTCCTCTCGAAGGAGATCCCAGCCTTCACGGCGCACGAAAGCCTCTACTCCGCTAGACGAGGTCACGACGAACACTGCCGTCGGACGCTCTGCTCGCGCGAGGGCCGCGGCCACATCCTGCAGCATCGCCCACGCGAGCTGAGTCCTTTCGTATTGGGTGAACAGTGCGCGCAAACGTTGCTTGGCGTGAGCAGGATCCTTCACGGGAATCAGCACGACCGCCATACACGCATAGTGTGGAATTTCGGAAGGACTGTCAAATCTCGGTTATAAGCTTCGCCAGGCGGACTCTGTCCGCGAGGGAGGTCATGATCGTGTCAGTCACGATGACGCTCACTCCCAACTGCTCAATCCCAGGCGCCAGCTCACGATCCTGCTGATCAATCACGAAAACATCGATCAGACCGCGGTAATGCCGTGCGACAGCGTCAGCGGAAGCACCAAGGCCCAGTTCTTGGAGCATCTTGGCCGCAGGACCTTTGATAGCCTTCCCTGCGACAATCGGGCTGATCGCGACGGCCCGGCCTTTCCGGGCCTGAACCGCTTGACGCACGCCCGGGATTGCCAGAATCGGATCGATGCTGATCAGCGGATTACTAGGCGCAAAGACGAGGATCCGGCACTGGTCGATTGCTTCCAGGACTCCCGGCGCCGGCCGGCTCTGATCGGCCCCCCGGTACTCGATTGCATCGACTTTGGGCAGGCACCTTTCGCGTACGAAGTATTCCTGAAGGTGCAGCCGATCTCGGCCGGTTCGCACGTAAGTCGGCGCATAGGCTTCGGTCGCAGGAAGTATCCGATTCTCGACGCCGAAGCTATGCGCCAAAGCCGAGACAATCAGACCGAGAGGCTGGCCTTGACGAAGCAACTGGGAGCGCCACAGGTGCGTTCCCAGGTCCAGATCACCCAGGCGAAACCACATCCTCAGCCCGCGGGCTTCTACGGCTCCCAGGCAGCGGAAAGTGTCGCCAGCCAATCCCCATCCGGTTTCCGGGTTCACCTTGCCCGCGAGCGTGTAGATCAAGGTGTCGACGTCAGGAGAGATGCGCAACCCAAGGAGCTCGAAGTCATCGCCGGTGTTAGCGATGAACGTCAGCCGGTCTGCCGGGATCAGTCTGGAGAGGCCGAGAGCGAGTTTAGCGCCGCCGACGCCGCCCGTAAGGCAGGTAATCATACTCAGAGACCGACGACGCGATATCGCGCCGACTTGATCTTGTAGCGGAGGTTGAGCTGGATTGCCAGTACGGCCATCCTCTCCAATGTACGTGCCGCGCTCAGAGGTCCGGCATCAACGCCGCGAAGGTCCGAGATATTCCTCGAGAGCTGAATGACTGTCTCCTTCGCTTCCTGAGAATCGCCGCAAACGAAAACGTCGCAGTCCAAGTCACTGTCGATGTCACTCAGGAGCCAGGCGGGTATGGTCTTGAACGCCCCGACCAGCTTGACCTCGGGCGGGGTCACCGCTCGCAGCTCTTCCGTGACCGATCCCCCTTTGACCTCGACCAGCTCCGCTTTGTCAGCTTCAAATACCACCGGGACGCTGGTATCGATCACGACGCTGCCCGGACGAAAGGGAAGTGAGCGGGCGGTGTCGAGCGCGTGAACGAAGGGTACCGAGAGAAACACCAGGTCAACCGCGCGGACAACTTCCGAGTTGGCGGCACCCGTCAGAGTCGGCGCGAGTCCGACGCTTCTCAACACCGTCGCCAGCTCGTGAGCTTTTTGCGCAGCGCGTTCCTGCGACCTGGAGCCCACCATGACTCGGAAACCTGATTGGGCAAGACGCAGTGCCAGAGCGCTGCCTTCGCGCCCCGTACCGCTCACAATCCCCACCACCGGAAGTTTCCCTCCACCCATCGGCGCCTCCTCCTGGCTAACCAAGGCTAACCCGGATTTGTCAGCAACGAGGCGTGCCTCGTTTGAGAAATCCCGGCTAAGTGCTGAGTATAGCAGGAGACAAAGGCCGGATTGCTCCCCAACAACTCCAGGGCAAGCGTGCCGGGGGACGAACAACTTTACAGCTTTTTCTGCAGTTCTTCCCGGGCTCCCGTCAGCTCCCGGCTGAAATCCACGGGGTACTCCTGTGATGAATGAAGAAGCCTGTAGGGGGCCGGAAGCAGCGCAAGCTGCTGTTGCGCGTACGTCTTAATCGCTCGGACGTCGGGAATCTCCCGGCAGAGCTGTCCGGCCTTGACGTACTGGGCCAGCAGCGGCTGGTACTCGCCGTCGCGACTGACCGGCGGCGGCTCATCCCAGCGGCAAATGAGGTCACCGGTGGCCCCCGCCCGAGTCAGCCTGCGGTAGACCTGTTTCCGGAAAGGCGTGGTGGTTTTGGCCTGGCTGGTTTTCATCCGCGGTACCGCCCGCCCCTCCTCAAACACCTCGACCAGCTTGTAGACCATCTCGCAGGAAGGAGCGTCACTCGAGACCACCAGGTCGGTTCCGACTCCGAACCCATCGATTGGCACGTCTCCCAGGGTGAGCGCATGGATCTTGCTTTCGTCCAGGTTCCCGCTCGCGAAGATGCGGATGTCCTTGCGCCCATGACGGTCCAACAGATCCCGCGTCCTGGTGGCCAGATCCGGCAGATTCCCGCTGTCAAGGCGCACTCCGACAATCTTGCCGCCGAGCTGGACGACTCTCTCGACCGCCTTCAGAGTGTCGTAGGTGTCAACGAGGAAAATCGTGTGCTCGGGAAAAGCCGCCTGGAAATGAGCGAAAGCCTCCGCCTCATTGTCAAAGAACTGAACGAAAGAGTGGGCCATGGTCCCGAAAACGGGAATCCCGGTCTCAAATCCGGCCAGCACGTTACTGGTTCCGTCGCAGCCCCCGATGAACGCCGCTCGCGCCGCTTCGATCCCGGCTTGCGGGCTATGCGCCCGGCGCATCCCGAAATCCACGACTTGCCGTTGCCGGGCTGCGAGGCAAAGCCGGGCCGCTTTGGAAGCCACCATGGTCTGAAAATTCAGAGTATTGATCAGCAGAGTCTCAAGGATTTGAGCTTCAATGACCGGGCCGGTGACTTGCAGGATCGGCTCGTGAGCGAAGAAAATCGTCCCCTCCGGCAGCGCGTAAACATCACCCGAAAACCGAAATTTCTTCAGATAATCGAAAAACTCCTTCCCGACGTGCTGGAAATTCGGCAGTGATTGAAGGTAGCCAAGGGCCGCGTCGGAGAAGCCGGCGTTCAGGATGAAGTGGAGAGCCTGTTCCAGACCAGCCGCCACCAGGAAGGACCGGTTGACCGGGAGCCGGCGGGTAAAGAGCTCAAAAGTCGCCCGCTTTTCCGCGCACCCTGCCCGGAAGTAGGCCGCAGCCATCGTCAGCTCATACAGGTCGGTATTGATGCCCAGGCTTTCAGTTGTCGGAAAAAGCGGATTGAGCTTCATACCCTGTTGCATAAACAACGTCATGCCGGCCGGCGCAGACTCGAGAAGGTTTAAAAGCGCTGCTGTGCGTCCCTCCGGTTAAAGACGCAACGGCTCAGGTCACTCCAAACACCCGCTCGAAGATCGTGTCCACATGCCGCAACTTGTTCTCAAGATCGAAAGCCTGCCGGACTTCCTCCTCAGACAAGTGCTTGCGGATGTCCGGATCCTCCCTGATGAGCGTCTGGAAATCAGCTCCCTCATCCCACACCCGCATCGAGTTCCGCTGTACCCACTGATAGGCTTCTTCGCGCAACACGCCCTTCTTGGTCAACTCGAGTAAAAGCGTGCCGGAATAGATCAGGCCTCCCATCATCACGAGGTTGGCCTTCATCTGGCCCTCGTCCACGACCAGGTCCCGAATGATCGCGTTCAGCCTGGTAGTCAAGTAATGAACGAGAATCGTGCTGTCCGGCAGAATGATGCGCTCGACTGACGAATGCGAGATGTCACGTTCGTGCCAGAGGGGAATGTTTTCGAGCGCGGCCATCGAGTTCGAGCGCAGAAGCCGCGCCAGGCCGCTGATCTGCTCGCAGGTCACGGGATTGCGCTTGTGCGGCATCGCGGAGCTGCCTTTCTGGCCGCGGCCGAACGGTTCAGCCGCCTCGCGCACCTCCGTCCGCTGCAAATGGCGGATCTCCGTGGTGATCTTGTCGTACGTGGACCCGATGATGGCGAGGACGCACAGGTACTCGGCATGGCGGTCTCGCTGCAGCGTCTGCGTTGAAACCGCCGCGAAATCAATCCCGAGCTTGCGGCAGACCTTTTCTTCCACCTCCGGCGGCAAATGTGAGAAGACCCCGACCGGCCCGCTCAGTTTCCCGACCTCCAGGCGTTTTCGAGCCTGGCGAAAACGCTCGAGATTCCGGCCCATTTCCGAATACCAGACGGCCAGCTTGACTCCGAGAGTGACCGGTTCAGCGTGAATGCCATGCGTTCGGCCAACCATCGCCGTCTTCTTGTAGCGCAGCGCCTGGGACTTCAAGGTCTCGATGAACTCGATCAGCCGCGCCTCGATCAATCGGGACGCATCCCTGATTTGCAGCGCCTGGGCAGTGTCGACAACGTCGGTCGAGGTCAGGCCGAAGTGAACGAACCGGGATTCCGGGCCCACTTTTTCGGCAACCGCGGTGGTAAACGCGATGACGTCATGGCGCGTGACTTTCTCGATCTCTTCGATCCGCTCGACCGAAAAATCAGCCTTCGCCTTGATCTTGTCCACGGCATCGGCGGGGATCCATCCGAGCTCTGCCAGAACCTCACAGGCGGCAATCTCGACTTCCAACCACTTCCGGAAACGAGTCTCGTCGGACCACACTTGGGCCATCTCAGGCAGTGTGTAGCGAGCGATCATAGGCTTAAGACTATCGAAGGTTTGACCTGATCAGTCAAGTGGAGACAGGGGGATCCATTCTGAGAAGGGCGGGCGGGGTCCCACCATCTTCCGCCAAAGCGCTTATCCAGCGCAGCCCGCGCGGTTTCCAGCGCCAGTGCGGGGGTATTGTTGTTGCGGCTGAGATGCGCCAGGAAAATATGGCGGGCCTGAGCGTCAAATCCGTGACCCAGAAATTCAGCGAGGGCGCGATTGGATAGATGGCCTACTGGGCTCAGCAGCCGTTGTTTTAACGCCCACGGATAAGGTCCAAGCCGGACCAGGTTCTCGTCATGGTTTGACTCGAGGATCAACCAGTCGCAACCGGCCAGGCAGGCCGCTACCTCCGGGGTCATTTGCCCCAGGTCGGTCGCCAGCGCTCCGCTCACTCCCTGGGCTCTAAAACGAAACCCCACAGGTTCCGCTGCATCATGGGATATGGCGAAAGCAGTCACGTTCAAATCGCCCAGGGTAACCGTGCAACCGGCGCCAAGCGGCTCCACCTTTGGAAGAGCCTTGGCATCCGGCAGTTCGTGTAAGGTCCCCGGCGTGGCAAAGACGGGGATCTTGTTTTCCGCTGCGAAGGCGGAAACGCCGCTGATGTGATCGAAATGGGCGTGGGTCAGGAAGATCGCGCCGATCCTCTCCTGAGCCAGGTTGGCGGCGTGAAGGCGCCGTTCGAGTGAACGCTTGCCGAAACCGAGGTCTGTCAGAACAGACACGCGGCCGCTCGAGACCAAGGTACAGTTACCGCTGCTGCCGCTTCCAAGTACGCAAACTCGCACGCTGGCATAAAATGTATCAACCGGGTATGAAAAGCAACCTGTTAGGCCTGAACCAGGCGGAGATTCTCGAGCTGGTTGAATCAATAGGGGAAAAACCGTTCAGGGCGAAACAGCTCTATCACGAGATCTATCGGAGATCCCAGCTGGACTTCCTCGAAATGACCGAGCTGTCAAAGGCATTCCGGCGACGGCTCGCAGAAGAATTTCGAATCTCCCTGCCGGAAATTGCGCGTCGGTCTGCCGCGCAGGACGGCACGGTCAAGTATCTTTTTCGCCTGGAAGACAACCGATTCGTGGAATCGGTTTTCATTCCCGAGGAGGATCGCGATACTCTCTGCATTTCCTCGCAGGTCGGCTGTAATATCGGCTGCCGTTTTTGCATGACAGCTCAGATGGGACTGGAACGGAATCTGAAGGTCGAGGAGATACTTGGCCAGGTTCTGAGCGTAGCCAAAGAAAAGAACCTTCAACGCGGAAGTTTCAGCGTCGTTTTTATGGGCATGGGAGAGCCTCTCCAGAACTACAAAAACGTCATGAAGGCTTTTCGCCTGATGACTGATCCCCTGGGCATGTCCATGTCTCACCGCAAGGTAACGGTCTCAACCTCCGGAGTCGTCCCGGCTCTTCGCAAGATGCACCACGAGGAGGCCTTTCCGAACATCGCCATTTCGCTCAACGCCACCTCCAACAGCCTGCGCGACGAGTTGATGCCGCTTAACCAGAAGTGGAACCTCGAAGCCCTGATCCAGGCCTGCCGGGAATTCCCGATCGAGCCGCGGCGACGCATCATGTTCGAATACGTCCTGCTTGCGGGAGTGAATGACTCCGACCAGGACGCTCACGCGCTGTTGCGCCTTTTCCGCGGCCTGCGGCCCAAGGTCAATCTGATTCCCTACAACCCCAATCCCGGTCTTCCCTATCGCCGCCCGTCTCCGGAGAGAATTGCCCGGTTTCGAGACATCCTGGTGAACGAGGGGATCGCCGTTTTCATGCGGAAGACGCGTGGTGACGATATCGCGGCCGCCTGCGGCCAGCTGGCTTATATGGAAGGAGCGAGGGCCGGTGCCTAAGAAGCTCTACCTCGCTACCTTCGGATGCCGTACCAACCAGGCCGACAGCGCCGCCATCCGGGACAGCCTGTTCAATGAAGGTTTCGAGGAGACGGAACGATGCGAAGAGGCCGACATCATCGTCGTCAACTCCTGCACGGTGACTCAGCGCTCCGACCAGCAGGTTCGCCAGCTGAGCCGGAAGCTGCGACGCGAGAACCCAGGGGCCCGGCTCCTGGTAACCGGCTGTTACGCCCAGCGAGATCCTGATGCGCTGTCCCGGATCGCCGGTATCGACGCCGTAATCGGGAACACACATCGCTCCCAGATCCCCCAGATCATCAAGGAATTGCAGCCCCAGGCTTCGGTCTCGACAGCCCACTCGGAGATTGCCGCGATCTACCGGGATGATTTTGCCCGCGTCCGGGCGATCGGCGAAAGCCCGGCGGTGCAGCTGGGCGGGCGTACCCGGCCGTTCGTCAAGATCCAGGACGGCTGCGACGCTAAATGCAGCTATTGCATCATTCCTTCGGTGCGAGGCCCGAGCCGCAGCGTCCCGCCAGAGCTGGTCCTCGGCCAGGTTCGGGATCTCGCGCTAAGGGGATTCAAGGAAATTGTCTTAACCGGAATCCACATCGGCACCTACGGCTTCCACCTCCAGCCTCGCTATTTGCTTGACCGGTTGCTGGCGGAGATCGTCGAGCTGCCCGGGCTGGTCCAGGTCCGAATCAGCTCACTGGAGCCGATGGAGCTGTCCCGGAAAGTCATCGAGCTTGCCAGCCGGACGAACAAGATCGCGCCGCATTTCCATATTTGCCTGCAGAGCGGCAGCGACCGGATCCTGAAGGCCATGCGCCGGCCGTACAAAACTGCGCGGTTCGCCTCGATCGTTGAGACGATCCGGGAGCGTATTCCGCATGCCGGCATAGGGACTGACGTCATCGTCGGTTTCCCGGGTGAAACCGAGGAAGACCATCGCCAGACGGTCGACTTCGTGGAAAAAATGCCGTTCACCTACCTTCATTGCTTCCCTTACAGCGACCGTCCGGGGACCGCCTCGTCCACTATGCCCGGCCACGTCGCTCCTGACCAGATCCGACGGCGCAGCGCGGCCTTGCGCATGATTTCGTCGAACAAGAATCGCCGCTTTCGGCGGGGCTTCCTCGGCAGGAGACTGCGAGTCTTGACGCTGGCGGACCAGGCGGGCGGGAAGCGGCTGGCTCTGTCCGGCAACTATCTGCGCGTGCGGCTCCCCCTCGATACACCACCCAATCTCATGCTTGAGGTCGAGATCACGGGTGAAGCCGGTGAAGACCTGGTGGGCCTTCCCCCCAAGTAGCAGTCCCGTCCACGCCGCGGTCCTGTGTTGCAGGTGCTTGCGGAAGCGGGCGCGCCTGGCTGGGCGCACGGTTCTCTCTGCATCGGTCTCCCCCGCGACCAGGTGTCACCCCTCGATACTACGAGCGACAAAAGACGCCGTCGCCGATGCGGTGCAAGCCGCGCGCCCAGCCAAGAGCGCCGCCGGTCAATTCTCGAGCACCACCACTGCTACCGCGTACTCCTTGGAGTGGGTGATGGACAGGAGCGCCCGGTTGGCTCCTGACTTCTGGAACAACTCCCGAGCCTTTCCGTACAAGCACAGTTCCGGCTTGCCGCCGGCGCCGGGGACCACTTCGACATCGGTCCAACGGATTCCGCCTTGCCAGCCGGTGCCCAGGGCCTTCAGAGCAGCCTCTTTCGCGGCAAAACGGCCGGCATAGTGCTGATATTGCGTCTTGCCCTGCCCGCAATACTCAATCTCCCTGCCGGTAAAAACCCGCCTGGCCATGCTCTCGCTGCCTGTGATTGCCTGTGAAATCCTCCGGATCTCGACGATGTCGACCCCAACTCCGATGATCATTGAACTGTGCTAACCTTTCGTGGTGTTCTACGAGAAGACCCTCGGATCTACCCGTTTCTTCGTTTTTTCCGAGCTCGAGGAGGTTTCAGGCCTTCTCCATGCTTTTACCACCCGAGCCACAGACCACTTAGTCAAAGATGCTCCCTCCGCCACAGAAGTCGCGTCCGGAAAGAGTCTTTTCCTGGCAACGCTGGGGATTCGACCCGAGCAGATCGTCCAGCTGAAGCAGATCCATTCGGATCGAGTGGTGAAGATTGACGACAGCTACAGCGCCAACCAGGGCGCGGTGCCGGAACGTGCCGATGGGATTCAGCTCGCGCGCGCCGGGTTCTTTGCCGTCATAAAAACCGCCGATTGTGCTCCCATTATCGCCGTGCATCCGAAGAGCAGGAGCGTCTGCGCTCTTCACGCCGGCTGGCGGGGAACACGCGACCGTATCACAAGGAAGGCCCTGACGCGTTTTCTTGCCGAAACGGGAGCCGACCCGACCGAGCTGCTGGTTGCGATCGGACCCTCCATCCGCAAGTGTTGCTATGAAGTCGGGATGGAAGTTCTTCAGCAGTTCGCCGACGCCGAACATGACATGGATCGAATTGCGTCCGGACGTTGGTTGGATATCGTCGACGCGAATCGCGCGCAAGTGGAAGACCTGGGAGTCGACTGCTTCCTTGACTCCGGCATGTGCACAGCCTGCCGTACCGACCTGTTCTATTCCTATCGCAGAGAGGGTAAAACCGGCCGGCTGTGGGCGCTGGCGGGATTTACCACCTGAGTGAACCGAACCGAACAGAGCCGCGAGCCGGCTCTGTGGAAGAGGCCGTTACTCCCCGACCTTGTACCCCATGATTTCCTGCTCCATGTCGTGGCGATAGCGCTTCAGCTTCTCGGACAGGGCCGGATCGTTCAGGGCCAGGATGGCAACGGCGTACAGGGCCGCGTTTTTGGCCCCTGCTCTTCCGACAGCCATGCAGCCGACCGGTACTCCGGGCGGCATCTGCACCGTTGAGAGCAGGGCATCCATTCCCTTTAGGGGGGAAGACTCAATTGGAACACCTATAATCGGCAACACGGTGTGGGCGGCGAGGACTCCGGCCAGGTGGGCGGCGGAGCCGGCGCCTGCGATCAAGACCTTCAAACCTCGTGATTCCGCGTTCTCGACGTACTCCAGAGTGGCGTGAGGAGAGCGGTGAGCGGAGAGGACCCGGCTTTCGCAGCCGATTCCGAAATCCTTCAACACTTTGGCCGCTTCGCCCATGGTCTCGGCATCCGACTTGCTGCCCATGAGGATTCCGACTTGAAGTTTCATAGGTCAATGGTCCGTCTTCACTTTTCTGAGGCCTTTGGCTGCGATGTCCCGCCGGTAATACATACCTTCGAAGTGGACCTTGTTGACCCCTTCGTAGGCCCGCAGAATCGCTTCTTCCAGCGAGTTCGCCCTCGCGGTGACTCCCAGGACCCGGCCACCGCTTGAAACCGTCTTCCCGTTACGTTCGACCGTCCCCGCATGGAAAACCACGGTATCCCTGGCTTCCGCAGCCATTTCCAGTCCTGTAATCTTCTTGCCTTTTTGATAGGCGCCCGGGTACCCGCCTGAGGCCACCACGACGCAGACAACCGCATCATTATTCCATCGGACTTCACTCTGGGTTAAATCGCCTCGGGCCACGCCGGCCAGGATTCGAGCCAGATCGCTATCCAATCGCGGGAGCACCACCTGGGTCTCCGGGTCTCCAAAGCGGGCGTTGTACTCGAGGACCTTCGGCCCTGAGGCGGTGATCATCAGCCCGGCATACAGGATGCCGCGGAAAGGCGCGCCCTCTTCGGCCATACCGCGGATCGTCGGCTCGATAATTTCCGACAGGATACGCTGGCGAAGCGGCGGCGAGAGGATGGCGTCGATCGAGTAAGCGCCCATTCCCCCGGTGTTGGGTCCCGTGTCACCGTCAAAAACTGCCTTGTGATCTTGAGACGGGACCATCGGCACGAAGCCCCGCCCGTCTGAAAAGACCATGAAAGACACTTCCTCGCCCTGCAGAAACTCTTCAATCACGAGACGGTCGCCGGATGCGCCGAACTGGCGTTCGCGCATGATCACATCCACAGCAGCCGACGCGGCCGGAAGATCGGGGCAGATGAACACTCCCTTGCCCGCCGCCAGCCCATCCGCTTTGACAACCAGGGGAAACTGGTACCGGCCGGCGAGCAAATCCGCGTGAGCAGCTGACACATCCGTATAAGTCTGGTAATCCGCCGTGGGGATACGGTGACGGCGCATGAAGTCCTTGGCGAAGGCCTTGCTGCCCTCGAGCTGGGCCGCCTTGCGACTGGGCCCCATGGCGAGAAGCCCGGCCGCCTCGAACTGGTCAACGATCCCGGCGACCAGAGGCGCCTCCGGACCGATCACCGTCAGGTCGATCTGCCGCGACAGGGCAAATTCCAGCAAACGGGCGCCGTCATCCGCATCAATAGAGACATTCTCTCCCACCTGGGATGTGCCGGCATTTCCAGGAGCGCAATACAGGTGAGTCAGCGCAGGGCTCTGCTTCAGCTTCCAGCAAATCGCGTGTTCACGTCCGCCGGACCCAACGACGAGTATTTTCACGAGTTGAGTGTAATCGAGGCAGGCTTATCTGGCTAGTCCGGTTTTGCAGCCTTTACACTCTCAGTCTTGGCACTGGTCGTCGCAGAAGTACTCTCCGGCTTTGCAGAGGTTTCTTCCTTCCCGCCGGAGCCGTTTGTGCCGTTCTTCCGGGAATAATCCGTCACATACCAACCGGAGCCTTTGAACTGGATGGCGGGCGGAGAAAGCAGGCGCTCGAGTTTTCCACCGCAATGCTGACAGGTATCAAGCGGACTGTCCGAGAACTTCTGGATCACCTCCACCCGTTGATCACACCTTTCACAGCGATATTCATAAAGGGGCATGAGAAATCTCCTGAGGAACAAGTCATTATATCAGAGCGGCAATATAAGATCGTCTTCTAAACACTGTCAAGCCGCGGCTGGTGGGCTCCCCAGACTCGTAGAACCAGCCTGTGCGTTGTGCTCTTCGCCGCTTATGATCACCTTCGAGCCGCCGCCAAGATGGGGGCTTAGGAGAAGCAGCTTGTCTCCGCCAGGACAGGGTTCCGCATCACTTGTGGTATCCTTCCGCCCGGCATGAGCCTGCTGACCACCATCCATGACATCAAGACGCTGGTTGTCTCGTTTCATCCGCTCATTGTGATTGACACCGTCGACGAAGAGCGGGTCCAGTCCCTGCTGATCTCTGTCGCGGCCGAACTGAAAATCGCTCACTTTGAATGGTCCTTGACTCGCGGGCTTTCCCGCCTGCCCGGAGGTTCACCGATCTACGCCACAACCGAGCCGACCCAGGTATTGCGCCACCTGAGCTGCATGGACCTGGAGGGTGTCTTCCACTTGAAGGACTTCCGCCCTCACCTCCAGGACGCGGCCGTGGCGCGGCAATTCCGAGAGCTGCTCGGCCAGTTTCGCAGGAAGCGCTGGGCTATCGTGCTCACTGGCACGGGGGTCGATCTCCCGCCTGAAATCGAGAGCGAAGCGGCCCGGTTCAAGCTGGCAATGCCTGATAAAGAGGAGCTCAGAGAAGTAGTCCGCAGTGTTCTGACGTCTCTGAGCAGCTCCGGCCGGGTTCGAATCGGGCTCCGTTCGGCTGACATCAACCCCCTTCTTCAGGCGCTTTCCGGGATGACCGCCAATCAGGCCCGACAGGCGATCGCGCAGGCTGCCCTCGAGGACGGCGTGCTCGATGCAGCCGATATCAAGAAGGTGCTCGAACGAAAGATCCAGTCGATCCGCCAGTCGGGCCTGCTCGAATACTTCCCGGTCGGGGACAACCAATTCGAGTTGGCCGGCTTCGGCAAATTGAAAGAATGGCTGCGCCGCGCCCGCATCGGGTTCTCGCTTGAAGCCCGACAGCTGAACCTGCAGCCCCCGAAGGGTATGTTGATCGTAGGCGTGCAAGGCTGCGGCAAATCCCTGTGCGTGAAGTTCGTCGCCCGTGAATGGCGATTGCCTCTGCTGAAGCTCGAGGCAGGACGGCTGTACGACAAGTACATCGGGGAATCGGAGAAGAATTTCCAGAAGGCCGTCGCGGCGGCGGAATCACTGGCGCCGGTGGTCCTGTGGATCGACGAGCTCGAAAAAGCCCTGGCCAGCTCAACGAGCAGCGAGGCCGACGGCGGCCTGAGCCGCCGCCTGCTCGGCGCCTTCCTCACCTGGCTGCAGGAGAAAAGGCAGGACGTTTTCGTGGCGGCCACCGCGAACGACATCTGGAGCCTTCCGCCGGAACTGCTGAGGAAGGGCCGATTCGACGAGATATTCTTCGTTGACCTTCCAGACGACGCCGAACGAGGAGAAATCCTCAAGCTTCATCTCCGGTTAAGGAAACAGGAGCCGGGCCGGTTTGACTTTCCGTGCCTCGTCCAGGCCACGGACGGCTTCAGCGGGGCCGAGATCGAACAGGTGATTGTGGCCGCGCTCTACCGTGCCCTGTACGAGAAGCGGCCTCTGGAAACATCGCTCCTTTTGCAGGAAGTCCAAGGGACCGTTCCGCTGTCGGTCTCTCGTCGTGAAGACATCGACCGCCTGAGACGCACGGCCGAAGGCCGCTTCGTGAAGGTCTCCTGAGCGATTGGGCAGCGGCCGTGCCTTTTCACCACCGACTGGGTGCCTACACCCATATGCACTTCCTCTAGTTTCTTTCCCAGCCACGTCCTTATAATGGTCCGGAGCTTGCATTGCTGCCTTTTGAGCAGTGCGGTGTTTGAATGAAAGCCTTGGCCCAGAGAAAGGAGTGTTATGCAGGTAGAGCAAGAAAGGGCAGCCGAACCGGCCCGAACCTCGGGCGACTCGCGTTACCGGAATCATCCCTTGGATGTCATATTTAATCCCCGTAATGTGGCCGTCATCGGCGCGACCGAGAAACAGGGAAGTGTGGGACGAACCGTGCTGTGGAATCTGATCAGCAATCCGTTCGGCGGTACCGTCTTCCCGGTTAATCCGAAGCGCCCGAATGTCCTTGGAGTAAAGGCCTATCCGGATCTGAAGTCAGTGCCGGAAAAGGTCGATCTGGCAGTCATTGTAACTCCGGCGGGCAGCGTGCCCCCGATAATCGGGCAGTGCGTCGAGGCCGGGATCAAAGGTGCCATCGTCATCTCCGCCGGCTTTAAAGAAGCCGGACCGGAAGGCGTCGAGTTGGAGCGCCAAATCCTCGAACAGGCGTCCCGGGGAGGGCTGCGCGTCATCGGGCCGAACTGCCTCGGAGTCATGAGCCCGCTGAGCGGCCTGAACGCGACCTTTGCCAGCGGCATTGCCAGACCCGGCAACGTCGGGTTCATCAGCCAAAGCGGCGCCCTGTGCACTGCCGTGTTGGACTGGAGCTTTCGCGCGAACGTCGGGTTCAGCGCGTTTGTCTCGATCGGCTCCATGCTCGATATCGGCTGGGGCGACCTGATTGATTACCTGGGCAACGACCCACGCACCAAAAGTATCGTCATTTACATGGAATCGATCGGAAACGCGCGAGCCTTCCTTTCCGCCGCGCGCGAAGTGGCTCTCACCAAACCGATCATCGTGATCAAGGCAGGCCGGAGCCAGGCTGCGGCTAAGGCGGCAGCTTCTCACACCGGTTCTTTGACGGGGAGCGACGAAGTCCTGGACGCGGCTTTCCGGCGGACCGGAGTTCTGCGCGTCAACAACATCGCCGACCTGTTCTACATGGCGGACGTTCTCAGCAAGCAGCCTCGGCCCAAAGGACCGAGGTTGACCATCCTGACGAACGCCGGCGGACCGGGCGTTCTCGCCACGGATGCGCTGATCGTTCACGGAGGCGCGCTTACCGAGCTTTCCGAGAAGACTTTCAACGCACTCAACGAGCTTTTGCCGGCTCACTGGAGCCGAAACAACCCGGTCGACATCTTGGGCGACGCCGATCCCGGTCGCTACGCAAAAGCCCTCGAGATCGCAAGCCAGGACCCAGGCGCCGACGGCATGCTCGTCATTCTGACACCGCAAGCGATGACCGATCCCACGCAGACGGCCGAGGCTCTCAAGGAGTACGCCACCTCTACCGGAAAACCGGTCCTGGCCAGCTGGATGGGCGGACCGGATGTGGCCGCCGGAGAAGCGATCCTCAAACGCGCCGGTATACCCGCCTTCCCCTATCCCGACACGGCTGCGCGCGTGTTCAACTACATGTGGCAGTATAGCTATGCGCTGAAAGGGCTCTATGAAACCCCGCAGTTGTCCGATCACCCGACACGTGGTGGGCCCGACCGGACGAAAGCGGAGAGCATCCTCAACCAGGTTCGCAGTGAGGCACGTACGATCCTGACCGAGTTCGAATCCAAGGAGTTGCTCACCGCTTACGGCATACCGACAGTCCCTACCAAAATCGCGCGGGCAGCGGAGGAGGCAGTGGCCACCGCCCAGGAGATGGGGTACCCTGTCGTGCTGAAGCTCTTCTCCGAAACTATTACTCACAAGACGGACGTAGGCGGCGTCCAGCTGAATCTGGAGGACGCGGACGCCGTCCGGGCAGCCTTTAACAAGATTCAGAAATCGGTCAGCGAGAAGGCCGGAGCAGAGCATTTCCTCGGTGTCACCGTTCAGCCGATGATCAAATTGGAAGGGTATGAGCTGATCATCGGCAGCAGCCAGGACCCGCAGTTCGGCCCCGTCCTGCTTTTCGGATCGGGCGGGCAGCTGGTCGAAGTCTACAAGGACCGCTCTCTCGCATTGCCGCCGCTGAACACTACGCTGGCGCAGCGGATGATGGAACAGACCAAGATCTACCGGGCGCTGAAGGGCGTGCGCGGTCGCAAGCCGGTCGACCTGCTCGCCTTGGAACGACTGCTCGTCCGGTTCAGCCAGCTGGTCGTCGAGCAGCCCTGGATCAAGGAAATCGATATCAACCCGCTCCTGGCTTCCGCAGAAAGACTCGTCGCGCTCGACGCGCGGGTCGTCCTGTATGAGGCCGACACGGATATCACCAAGCTTCCGAAGCCTGCCATTCGACCGTATCCGACCCGGTACGTACACCCCTGGAGGGCTAAGGACGGGACCGACGTTTTGATCCGGCCGATTCGTCCCGAAGATGAGCCCATGCTGGTGAAGTTCCACGAAACGCTGTCCGACCGAAGCGTCTATTTCCGGTACTTCCACATGATCAAGCTGAGCCAGCGCATTGCTCATGAGCGCTTGACCCGCATGTGCTTTATCGACTACGACCGGGAGATGGCGCTGGTCGCCGAGTGCCGGGAAGACAAGTGCGCCGAGGACCGGATCCTGGGGGTCGGCCGTCTTACGAAGCTGCACGGCACCAACGAAGGGGAATTCGCTGTCGTCGTATCGGACAACTGGCAGCATCAGGGGATAGGCACCGAATTGCTCCAGCGAGTCATCGACTTTGCGCGCGATGAGAAGCTAAGCCGCGTGAAAGCCGACATTCTGCTGGAGAACCAGGATATGCAGCGTATCGCCAAGAAAGTTGGATTCACGCTGGCTCCGTCAAACGATCCCTCGATGCTCACCGCGTTCATGGATTTGTAAAGGAGGAGGGCCAAGCACAGGTTGGGGGCCACGGATGACATGGATCAGGGGCCCCCTTCTAGTAACCCGATTACCGCTGCTGCCAGGGCCTCCTGCCCGATTCGCGTTATCCGTGTGATCCGTCACCCTCTCACCCTGGCTCGAGCCCAACACCCAATGATGCGCCTGAGAATGGCACTTCAAGGAACAGTTCAAGGGGTGGGATTCAGGCCGTTCGTGTATCGCCTCGCCTCCAATTTGTGCTTGACCGGCTGGGTTCGCAACACGCCGGCCGGCGTTCTGCTCGAAGTCGAAGGCGCTTCTGATCGCCTCCGGAATTTCCAGACGTCGCTCCAAGCCCAAAAGCCGGCAAACTGCCTTATTTACAGTTCGGAGGTTACGGTTCTCGATCCGGTCGGTTACACGGCTTTTGAAATCCGGGAGAGTCTGACTGGTGAGAAGTCGGCCGTCGTTCTGCCGGATATTGCCACCTGCCCTGCCTGTCTCCGCGAGCTTTTTGACCCCGGCAACCGGCGCTGTCGATACCCCTTCATCAACTGCACGCACTGCGGGCCCCGCTTCAGTATCATCGAATCCCTTCCTTACGACCGGGCGAACACGAGCATGAAACGCTTTGAAATGTGTGCCTCGTGCAAGTCGGAGTACGAGGACCCGGCGGACCGCCGCTTTCACGCTCAACCCAACGCCTGTCCGGAGTGCGGTCCCTGGCTGGAACTGTGGAGAAAGGACGGATCCTTGGCTGCCGAGCGGGATCAGGCGCTGGTAGCAGCCGTCCACGCTCTGCGGGAGGGCCGGATCCTGGCCCTCAAAGGAATCGGCGGATTCC
Source organism: Acidobacteriota bacterium (assembly GCA_041946865.1). Lineage (GTDB taxonomy): Bacteria > Acidobacteriota > UBA6911 > RPQK01 > RPQK01 > RPQK01. The sequence goes on from JBHGBF010000044.1 coordinate 19,373, forward strand.
AGCTGCTGGTTGACGCCCGAAACGACCAGGCCGTTTTGCGTCTGCGACAGGTGAAGGATCGGGAAGAAAAGCCGTTTGCCCTGATGTACCCTTCTCTCGAACGGCTGGAATACGACTGCGTGATCTCACGGCTCGAGCAGGAACTCCTGCTTTCACCGGCTGCCCCCATCGTCCTTCTCACCGCGAAATCGCCTTCCGTTTCGCCGCACGTCGCTCCTCGGAACCCCTACCTGGGCGTCATGTTGCCCTATTCGCCGCTTCACCATTTGCTCTTGGCCGACCTGGGGTCCCCCGTCGTGGCGACCAGCGGCAACGCGAAAGACGAGCCGATTTGCACCGACGAGCATGACGCGCTCGTGAGGCTCAACCGCTTTGTGGACCTTTTCCTGGTCCACAACCGCCCGGTTGTCCGGCCGGTCGACGACTCTGTTGTCCGCACGCTGATGGGCCGTGAGGCGGTGATGAGGCGGGCCCGCGGCTATGCCCCCTTGCCCGTGACCCTTTCGGGAGGCGACTGCGGGGCGGTTCTGGGCGTAGGCGCCCATCTGAAGAACACGGTGGCTCTGTCGGTTGGCCACCGGGCGTTTGTCAGCCAGCACCTGGGTGACCTCGAGACTCTCGAAGCCCGGAAAGGTTTCGAGGCCGCCGTCACCGCCTTGCAGGTTCTTTACGAGGCGCGACCGGCGCACATCGCCTGCGACCTGCACCCGGATTACGAATCCACCCGCTATGCCCGAAGGAGCGGACTTCCATTGACTGAAGTACAGCACCATTACGCGCACGTCCTCTCGTGCATGGCCGAAAACGATCTTGACCCGCCGGCCCTGGGCGTCTCCTGGGACGGCACCGGCTACGGGCTGGATGCCACGGTCTGGGGCGGGGAGTTTCTCGAGGTGAATGAAGACTCGTTTGTTCGCCTGGCTCATTTTGCACCCTTCGGGTTGCCCGGGGCGGATCAGGCAGTTCGTGAGCCTCGCCGGTCCGCCTTGGGACTTCTGCACGGCGTGTTTGGCGACGACTGTTTTGAAATGACCAACCTCGAAGCGGTCGCGTCCTTTTCGAGCGCTGACCGGCGGCTCTTGAAGGCCGCCCTCACCCAGAGACTCAACTGCCCTCTGACTTCGAGCGCGGGACGGCTTTTTGACGCAATCGCTGCCCTGGCCGGACTTCGCCAGATCAGCACTTTTGAAGGTCAGGCGGCGATGGAGTTGGAATTTGCCTTGAGCAGCTTCCAGTCGGATGAGAGTTATTCCATCGATCTTCTGGACGACGGCGCAAAACGACCAATCCTGATAAACTGGGAACCGCTCGTGCGACAGGTGATCGCAAACAGGCAATCCTTCGTCCCGGCGGGCCTTATTGCCGCCCGCTTTCACAATGCGCTGGTTGAAGCGATCGTGGCGGTGGCGAAACGGGCGCGGCAAAACCGTGTCGTGTTGACCGGTGGTTGTTTCCAAAACCGGTACCTGACCGAGCGGGCGATCATGCGGCTGCGACAGGAGGGCTTTCGACCCTACTGGCATCAGCGGATTCCTCCGAACGACGGAGGAATCTCTTTGGGCCAGGTGGCCGCAGTGACGAGAAGTCTTCGGAGGTTGAATACAACAGGAGATTAGCGATGTGCCTGGCAGTCCCCGGATTGGTTGAAAGCGTCGAGGGCGAGGAATTCGCCCGGACCGGTAAGGTGAACTTTGGCGGTATCGTTCGGGAGGTGAATCTGGCCTGCGTCCCGGAAGCCGGGATCGGCGACTACGTCGTCGTCCATGTTGGAGTCGCGATCAGCAAAGTCGACAAGGAAGAAGCCGAGCAGCTGCTCGAGTATCTTCGACAGATGGGCGAGGAGGATCATCCGGCATGAAGTTTGTCGATGAATACCGCGATCGAGCCATCGCCGAGCGCCTTGGCCACGCGATCAACCGCGTGATCACCCGCTCCTGGACGATCATGGAGGTCTGCGGCGGGCAGACGCACGCCATTATGAAGTATGGGATCGACCAGCTGCTTCCCGCCTCGGTCGCGCTGCTTCACGGCCCGGGTTGTCCGGTTTGCGTGACTCCGGTCGAGGTCCTCGATAAAGCCATCGAGATTGCCAGGCGTCCCGAGGTGATCTTCTGCTCTTTCGGAGACATGCTCCGGGTACCAGGGAGCCAGAGTGATCTCCTCTCTGCAAAGGCGGCCGGAGCTGACGTGAGAATCGTTTACTCACCGCTCGATGCCGTAAAGCTGGCCCGGGCGCACCCTGACCGGCAGATTGTGTTTCTCGCCGTCGGCTTTGAAACCACCGCTCCGGCTAACGCCCTGGCCGTCGAACAAGCGTCCCGGCTTCACCTCGAGAACTTCACGATACTGGTCTCCCATGTCCTCGTTCCTCCCGCCATCGAGGCCATCCTGTCTGCCCCGGGAAATCAGGTTCAGGGCTTCCTGGCAGCCGGCCACGTGTGCGCAGTCATGGGAGCTGCCGAGTATGAGCCGATAGCCCTCCGCTACGGCGTACCGATTGTCGTGACCGGGTTTGAGCCGACCGATATCCTCCAAGGTATCTATCTGTGCGTAAAGCAGCTGGAGGAGGGGCGCTCCGAAGTTGAAAACCAATATGCCAGAGCCGTCCGGGCAGAGGGTAACGGTCCCGCCCGGGGGCTGATCCGGAAGGTCTTCCAGGTGGTCCCGAGGAAGTGGCGCGGCATTGGCGAAATCCCGGCCAGCGGCTTGGGTTTGCGAGAGGAATACCGCGCCTACGACGCCGAACTACGGTTTGACGTCGCCGGGAAAACCGTCGAGGAAAACTCGATGTGCGTAAGCGGCTTGATCCTGCAAGGCCGCCGGAAGCCGCCGGATTGCCCAGCCTTTGGCACCCTGTGCACACCGGAGCGGCCGCTCGGGGCTACCATGGTCTCGAGCGAAGGCGCCTGCGCGGCCTATTACCGCTACGCGCGCGGGCGGGATTCGGCGCGCCGGGTGGAGTGACCTCTACCGGGCGTATCAACAGTCGCGAAAATACCTGCACTTTTTGGGCAGGTTCCTTATTCGTGGCCGGAAAGGAGCCCATGACTGACAATTCACGCGACTTCCAGCTCCATTGCCCCGTCCCGATCCGCCGCTACCCGCGGGTCATGGTGGCGCATGGAGGCGGCGGCCGTCTCATGAATGATCTGATCCGCGAGATGATCCTCCCCGCCTTTGACAACCCCATCCTCAGCCAGACGATGGATTCCGCCGCGCTTCGAGTTCCCAGCGAGCGTCTGGCTTTCACGACCGATTCGTACGTGGTTCATCCCTTGTTCTTCCCAGGAGGAGACATCGGGTCCCTGGCCGTTTATGGAACCGTCAATGATCTGGCCATGATCGGCGCCCGCCCCCTTTTCCTGAGCGCCGGTTTCATCTTGGAAGAGGGTCTGCCGATGGAGACCCTTTGGACCGTCGTTCAGTCGATGAGACGGGCTGCCGAACGCGCCGGCGTGACGATCGTAACCGGAGATACGAAAGTCGTGGACCATGGAAAGGGAGACGGTCTGTTCGTCAACACCGCCGGGATCGGCGTTCTTGAGCACGCTCTGGAGATCGGGCCCAGCCGGGTGCGGCAAGGAGACGCACTGCTCGTCAACGGAGACCTCGGACGCCACGGGATCGCGGTTCTGGCAGCACGCGAGGGCCTCGAGCTCGAGACCAGCATCGAGAGCGACTCGGCTCCTCTGGCGGATCTGGTGCTCACGCTCATTCGCGAAGGCATCGAGCCGCACTGCCTGCGCGACCTGACGCGCGGGGGCCTTGCCTCCGCCCTCGTCGAAATCGCGGAGCAGGCCGGGCTGGCCCTCACAATCGACGAGAACAGTATGCCTTGCCGGTCAGAAGTCCGGGCCGTCTGTGAGCTGCTCGGCTTTGATCCGCTGCACGTCGCTAACGAAGGACGCCTGGTCGCCTTTGTTCCCGCGGAACAGTCGGAGAGAGCTGTCGCCGTGATGCGCCAACACGACCAGGGCAAGGGAGCCGTCCAGATCGGACAGGTGACGGACGTCGACTGCCAGGGTCAGGTGACGCTGCGCAGTGTGATCGGCGCCCACCGTATTGTCGACATGCTGAGCGGCGAGCAACTGCCGAGAATCTGCTGACACGCCGAGATGGTCACGCTACCGGCTGGAGCATTTCAAACAGCTGCACGGCCAGGACAGGCGCCTGTTCATCGTGTTTCAGGTAGACAAAACAGGGTCTTCGCTGATCGAGCAGCCAGCGCGCCCAGCTCTGCAGCTCGCCGTCCCGATAGCTCTGTTTTCTCAGCCGCACATAGACGAAAGGACCGGTCACCTCTCGGAGCGCTGGCGCCTCGTCTGTCTCCGCCAAGACCAGCGCGGCCTGCCGATTGCTGAGCAGGTCCAAGACATCCGGCGACTGCCAGGAGGCGTGGCGGAACTCGAAAGCCAGCGGAAGCGAGCGCCCATACTTGTCAAGGAAGTCGCCAAGGACCGCCGTGTCCTTTCGAAAATACGGCGGCAACTGGACCAGGATCGCCGCCAACTTGGGGCGGAGAACCCGGATTCCCTTCAGAAACCACTCCATTTCATCCTCGACCTCAACCAGCTTTTTCTGGTGCGTGATCTTCTGCGTCAGTTTGACCGCAAAGCGAAACCCGTTCGGCACCTGCTCGTTCCATGCGGCAGCAGCCGACTCGGAGGGAAACCGGTAGAAGGTGTTGTTGATTTCAGCGGTGGGAAAGCGATCGGCGTAAAAGCGCAGGTAGTTCTTGGAAGGGAGATCTGACGGATAGAAAATCCCTTTCCACTCAGGATAGGAGTAACCCGAAGTCCCGACATAGATTCTTTTTTCAGTGTCTGGATACATAATGCTTAACCGTTTTCCACCCACGAATGACGCAACGGGCCGGCTGGTGTCACTCGTGGATAGAAGCTTGGGGTTTTACTCACGCTCCTCGTACTGCAGCTTGATCGACTGGATGACGTTCGGGTCGGCCAGGGTCGTGGTATCGCCTAGCACATGGCCTTCCGCAATGTCCCGGAGCAGCCGGCGCATGATTTTCGCGCTACGCGTCTTCGGCAGTTCCGCGGTGATAAAGATCTTGTCCGGACGGGCGATGGGGCCGATCCGTTCGGTTACGTGCTTTTTCAGCTCTTCGATGAGTTCTTTGTGCGGTCTTGTTTCATCCGCCCTTAACGTGACAAAAGCTGCAATCGCCTGTCCCTTGATCTCGTGCGCTATGCCGATGACCGCCGCCTCGGCCACTGAGTCGTGGCTGACCAAGGCGCTTTCCAACTCCATGGTCCCGATGCGATGGCCGGCGACATTGAGAACGTCATCCACCCGCCCGAGAATCCAGTAGTAGCCTTCGGCGTCCCGTTTGGCGCCATCGCCGGTGAAGTACCTACCCGCAAACCGGTCCCAATACTGCCGCCGCCACCGGTCCGGGTCGCCCCAGATGGTGCGGGCCATGGCAGGCCAGGGACGTCGCAACACCAGATAGCCGCCGCCTCCCAGCGGCACAGATTCACCGCGGTCGTTGACCACATCCGCATCAATCCCCGGAAGCGGGAACGTCGCCGAACCAGGCTTCAGCTCGGTAATACCGGGCAGGGGAGCTATCATCATCATACCCGTCTCGGTTTGCCACCAGGTATCGACGACCGGAACCCGGTCTCCTCCAATGTGCTTCCGGTACCACACCCAGGCTTCCGGGTTAATCGGCTCGCCGACCGTCCCCAGCAATCTCACGGAAGACAGGTCGTGGCGCGCCGGATACTCGGTACCCCAGCGCATGAAGGCCCTGATCGCGGTGGGAGCCGTGTACAGCACATTAATCCGGTGCTTTTCCACGATGGCCCAGAACCTGTCTTTGTCAGGGTAGTCCGGCGCTCCCTCGTACATCATTGAAGTAGCGCCAAGGGAAAGCGGGCCGTAGACGATGTAGCTGTGCCCCGTGACCCAGCCGATGTCCGCCGTGCACCAATAGGTGTCAGTGTCCTTCAAGTCGAGGACTGTGGCTGAGGTCGTCAGGGTACCGACGAGGTAGCCGGCGGTAGTGTGCAGGAGCCCCTTGGGTTTCCCCGTGGTCCCGGAAGTGTAGAGGATGTACAGAGGATGCTCGCTATCGAGCCGGACAGGTTCTACCACCTGGGCGCCGCTGCGATCCATTTCGCGATGCCACCAATGGTCGCGACCCTCGGTCATCGGCACGCGTGTCGCGTTCATCACCCGGTTGACCACCAGCACGTTGCGGACCGATGGGCAGGTTTTCAGAGCCCGGTCCACGTTCTCTTTGAGAGGCACGATGTTCCCGCGGCGCCAGGCGCCGTCGGCGGTAATCACCAGCCTGGCTTCGGAATCCTGAAGTCGATCCGCCAGCGCATCGGGGCTGAAACCGCCGAAAACCACGGTGTGCGGGGCGCCGATGCGCGCGCAAGCGAGCATGGCAATGGCCAGTTCGGGGACCATACCCATGTAGATCGCGACTCTATCGCCCTGCTGGACACCGAAGCGCAACAGGGTCGCGGCACAGCGGTTTACTTCACGGTAGAGATCCTGGTAAGTCAGGATGCGCTCATCTCCCGGCTCGCCCTCCCAGATGATGGCAGCCTTGTTCTTTCGCCAGGTCCGGACGTGACGATCCAGGCAGTTGTAGCTCGCGTTCAGTTGTCCACCGGGAAACCATTTCGCCATCGGCAGGTCCCATTCGAGAACTTTGTCCCACGGTTTGAACCAGTCCAGCTCCCTGGCCATTTCGGCCCAGAATCCTTCCGGATCGCGCCGCGCCCGCTCATAGACAGCTGGATCGCTCCATCGGGCCACCGCCCGAAATTCCGGCGATGGCGCATAGCGCCGTTCCTCATGCAACAAAGTGTCGATACTGCCCGTTCTGGTATCTCCCATGGGACCTCCTGTTTGTGGGCTTCTTCTGGAAAATCTTCAATTCAGATTAGCGGATGCGGCCAGGCATTACAATCACACCCCCCGGGCACGGCGGGCGGCGATCCAAACCCATTGTCTCCAAGCCTGATCCAAAACGGCGCCTCCACGCTACTCCCCTGCCAGACCAAGCCGGTCAGCCACGCGGGCCATGGCGGCGATGACAAAAGCGATGTGCTGGTCCAAATCCATCCCCAGGGCGGCCGCGCTTTCGTAAATCTCTTCCCGGTTGACCGAGCGGGCGAAAGCTTTGTCTTTCAGTTTCTTCTTGACCGAGGAAACGGGCAGTTCGGCCACTTTCTTTCCGGGCCTGACGAGCGTGGCGGCAGTGATAAAACCGCACAGCTCGTCGACCGCGAAAAGCACTTTTTCGATCGGTCTTTCCCGGGGCAGGTTCAGATGCTGGGCGTGTGACTTGACGGCATAGATGATGTCGGGCGGGAAACCGCGTTCCTCCAGGATCGCAGCTCCGACCTGCGGATGTTCGGCCGCGGTTGGATGCTGCTCGTAGTCGAAATCGTGAATGAGCCCGACAAAGCCCCACTTTTCGGGGTCTTCACTGAATTTCTCGGCATAGTCCCGCATGGCCGCCTCGACGGCCAAAGCGTGCTTGATCAGGCTGTCGTTTTTCGTAAACTCGGTAAGAAGCTGCCAGGCGACTTCGCGGTTGATCTCCATAGTCTAAAAGCGTTTATCCACGAACCGACACAAACCAGCACGAACGATTTGTTCGGGTTGGTTCATGGATAGAGGCTCTCCTCCCTTCAATCCCCCAGAATCCCAATATAAGGCAAGTTGCGGAACTGCTGATCAAAATCCAAACCGTATCCCACGACGAAACTGTCCGGGACTTCAAACCCAAGATAATCAACGATGACGTCGACCTTGCGTCGCGAAGGTTTGGAGAGAAGTGCGCAGACGCGCAGGGACGCCGGATTCCGGCTCTTGAGGTTACCCACCAGGTAGTTCAGCGTGAGCCCGGTATCGACAATATCTTCGACCAGGATCACGTCAGCGCCGTCGATACTGTTTTCCAGGTCCTTGAGGAGCTGGACCTGTCCTGAGGTTTCGGTCGCGCTGCCGTAGCTGGAAAGCGCCATGAAATCGACCTCCAGCTCAAGGTCAATATGGCGGATGAGGTCAGCCAGGAAAACCGCAGCGCCCCGCAGCACGCCGACCAGCAGCGGCGATCTGCCCCTGTAGTCCCGTGTGATTTCTTTCCCCAGCGACCGTACCCTTCGCTTGATAGTGGACGCGTCCAGTAGCACGCTCAGCACTTCAGTCTTGGCTTTTCGCATGGGACAATTAAACATACTTGCACTGAAAGCCTGCTTCGCTGCCTCCCAGTTGATACGGGCGTTAGTGCAGTTCCCCGCCGGCGAATCCTTCGAGCCTCCGGCCGCCGCTCGGTCACGCAAACCTTTTCGCAACGTAACCGCTCAGTTTTCTGCGAGCGAAGCGGCAGGCGCTTTCGGAGTTCATCATGCCCC
>JBHGBF010000045.1:0-27098 GCA_041946865.1 Acidobacteriota bacterium
CGCTGATCCGCGGCAGCATCCGCGTCGATCCGCGGCACGATCCGCGCTGATCCGCGGCACGATCCGCGCTGATCCGCGGCACGATCCGCGCCGATCCGCGGCAGCGATCCGCGGCAATATCCGAGCCACTCTCCCCAGACGTACGCCACCATGACGGGCAACATCAGGGGAATCGTCTCGAGAAATTTCCCGACTCGATGGCCGCTCGCCAGGACCCGATGAGCGATCCGCATCAGCAAGAGGATGGAGAAGACGGGTGCTCCGGCGAGATAGATGGCCCGCTTGATGAAACTCACCTTACGGCGTTGGGAGCCGCCATAAACCCGACTGACCAGGTACCGCTCGCTCAGGTATTCGCTGTATCCAACGGTCCCGGCCGTGTGATAAACAGCCATCCCGGGAACAGAGCGAAGTGTCTTTCCCTCGGCCGCCAGGAGTGGGTGAAGCACCAGTTCCCAGTAGCCGGACCCTAAGACTGACTCGTGTTTCAGAAGGTCCTCCCGCCGGTAGGCGATGTTCGCTGTGGCGAGTCGCAAGCGTTTTCCGCTGGTCCAAGATGGCAGGTGGTTGTAGTACTCGGTGAAATAAACCACCCAGTCGGACAGGCGCGCATAGCCGGAATCCAGAATGGGCCCGCCGACCGCTGCGTCGTTCTCCTGAAAGCTCTCTCGAATGCACTTCACCCAGTCCGGTGGAACCACCTTGTGTTCTTCGACGATGGCCACGATTTCGTTTCTGGCCCGCCTGGCTCCGAGATAGCGCAACACAGGAACCGTCTGCCGCCTGGCGGGATCGGCTTCCATCACGGTCACAAAACCGTACTCTTCCCTGAGACGTCTTCGGATCGTCTCACCGCTTCTGTCCACAACGATCACTTCGATGTCGCTCGAGCCGGCCTGCTCGCGCAGGGAATCGAGACAACGAAACAGACAATCGCCTCCGGCAACAGAGGCAATGACGATCGAGAGCGAAGGTCTGGTCATGATGAACGTCTTTCCCGCGAAAATCAGTGGCCGCCTAAGCGATATACCCCAGGCCTCTCAGCCGTTCCCGGATCATCTCGTCGTCGTCCGCGCCGCTCCCCGGCGCGACAGGCACGGCGAGCGAAACTCCCTGGCTGCCAGGAAGCGGAGGGAATCCGCCGAGTGTCAGCAGGGTGGCGGCGATGTCATCCAGGCGTACACCCTCGAGCCGGCCGGTTACGGCGCTGTTCGGAGCGGCCAGGACGAAGCAACCGGGAGCGCCTCCGGGCGGGACACAAATCACCAGGACGACGGTGTCCTCGGTGATCGATTCCAACCGCGAGCGGATCTGCTTGTCCAGTTCTTTCCAGGTGTCGGGGCGGCCCGTACGCGCGCGCAAGACGACTTGGGAACAGGCCTCCCCGCAGATCCCGGAGACTTGCTCAGCCAGCGCCCGCCAGGGTACATCCGGGCCGGCTTCGAGCGTCCCCCAGCATCCTGTTGTCATCAGGTAGCGGAGATGGACCATCTGGTCGCTCTCGAAAAGGACGGATGGATCAATACGTTCCAGCTCAATGACCAGGATTTTCATGACAAAAGCGACTCTCCTTCCATGTCCGCACCTTTTTCGACACCGAGGGCCTCGAGAATTGTCGGCGCGAGATCCACCAGGTGCGGTCTGTCTCGCTTCAGCCCCCGGTTCATCATGAGGACGCCGGAGACGAGGCAAGGATCAATCACATGATCCCCGCCCCATTTCTTGACATTGTCTGAAAACAAGCCGGCGGGTACGCCGCCCAGTGGGGTTTCCCAGGAAACCCGGTAGCCGGGAGCGAAGTTGACCACAAGGTCAGGAGCCGAAGCCGCATGCGGTCCGGAATAGATCCGGGCGGAATCAAAGACGCTGCGAACCGGGACTGCCGCGCGGCCGGGATCGACAACCCTGGTCAGCAGTGAAGCGATCTGTGCTTTGACGGCGCCGGCTTCATCCGGGCGCACAATACCGTTCGCCTCGCGTCCCCTCAGGTTCAGGAAAATCCCTCCCAGTCCCAGGGCGTAAGCCCTGGTTCGGCTCCAATCCACCCCCTGGAAACCTTCGGCCACGTCTCCCGGCTCGACACCCCGGCAAAGGGCGAGAAAACCGTTCTCCAGGAGCCAGGTATTCAGATGCAGCCCGCGCTGAAAGCTGTTCATCCCATGATCGCTCAGCACGATCAGCTGGGTCCGGTCGTCGGCGGATTGAAGCAGGTGTCCGACGACCTCGTCGCAGGCCTGGTAGTGGTCCTCGATGGCCGTCCGGAAACGTGGATCCCAAGCGTTCTGATTCGCTGGATGCCCCGGTTCCCTGAACCGCCAGAGCATGTGCTGCAGCCGGTCAGGGGTGTCGAAGAGGCAGAACAGCAAGCCTTCGTCCAGCCGGTCGAGCTCGTAGCGAAGCATTTTCTCGCGTTCCACCATGACCTCGCCGCACTGCCGCAGATAAGCGGCTTCGTCGATTCTCCCGTTACTCACGCCGGTGTGGTCTTCCACCATCCCGGTCGTGTAGAAGGTGCCGATGTGCTTCTCGAGCTCTGCCGCGTATTCCCAGGGCGAGCTGAGCGGAAACAGGGGGGCGGCCGGGTCGAAATTGACCGGCGAAGCGTAGAGTTGAACCTCCGGCTCCAGGGTCCTCAGGTAAAAGCGCACCATGCCGTGAACGGCTTGGAGCAGGCCGGCCTTGAATTTGAGTTTGAGCCACTCGCTCCATTGGCCTTCGCGGACCGCCAGTTCGCGAGGGGTTCCCGAAGAAAGTATTCGGACCTGGCGGCCTGCCGGATGCGGAACCACTGAAAACTCGCTGCTCAGATCCGAACCGCCCTTGGGGCTTCTTGGCCCGAGAATCGAGGCAGACAGGCGCCCGTTCTTACCAGCCAGCATGACAACGCGTTCGCTTTCCCCGGCTTGTGCCTGCGCCGACTGGGTGAACAAAGTGGAAGTCCCAAACCCGCCTCTGATGTCGGGGACGCCGACGCCGGCCAGTATCCGCCCCTTGATATTCCCGGGAGGGAAAGTGCACGGGCAGCGCAGGACCACCGACGGAATTCCGGCCTGCGCCAGGATCTCCCAGACCGGTGTACCCTGACGGCAGTTGACCGCGCGTGGGGGCAGAAAGGGATTTTTGCGCTCGAAGGAGGTCAGGGAAACAAGCGGGGTGTAGGTATCGGGGTTGCGGCCGATAAAGTCGAAGATCCCGTGCCCCCCGGGATTCACCCCCGTTGCAAAGGTCGACCAGGCTACCGGGGTCTGGGCGGGCGTGGTGGTGCGCAGCCGTGCGTAGCCTCCCTGACGAATCAGCGTGGCCAGATGCGGAAGCGCCCTGACTTGAAGCAGGGCCTCGACAATCGAGGGTTCGAGACCGTCGAACCCGACGACAACAACCTTGCGGAATTTCATCTTCTACCCGCGTATCTCACGGATTTTGAGCGTGACTCCGCGGTAAGCCCGGCGGGCCCATCCGACCAGGCGGTGCCAGAACATCAAGAGGGTGCCGATGATGGCGGCCAAGGCCGAAGCCAGCGGCATCATCGAGTCGGGACCCAGGTAGAGAAAGATGAGCCACTGCGAGGGCGCGTGAAAGGAATAGCTCGGAGCGAAAAAGGTGACAAGTGATAACGTGAGTGTAGTTAACATGGCGGAAGATCAAGACTGGGCCGATCTGACCGACCGGTCCGTTCGGCCAGATCGCGGAGCCGGTAATTCGGTTCTGCTCCAGATCAGCCAGATTGTTACGGCGGCAAGAAAGAACAGAGGCAGAATCGGAACCTGTGAAGGAAGATAGCCCATGCCTTCCAGGGTCTTTGCCCAGGGCAATCGCGGGCCCGACAAGGTCACCTGTATGATCGACTCGATGATCCCCCGCCCCTGCTCGACGTCCCGATACATAGCCAGGCACCAGGACCAGTACGTGGCCAAGATCGAGACGGTCGCCGCAATCCAGGCCGGCAGGCGCGTCAGTATCCCAGGGACCAGAAGAAACAGGAACGGAACCACCGGGACGACGTGTCGGACCCCGGTATTGAACTGCAGGAGACCATACTGGTTCATCGCGCAGAACACGAAGAACCCAAGGACGAAACAGAGAACAAAAAGCGTCTGCAGAGACCCGATCATTCGCCGGGCTATCGTCCAGGCCCAGGGGACAAGCGCAAGTAAGAGCAGAGGAGCCGACGTGAACAAGCCAAACCGAGCGCTGAAGGCCGTCTCCCAGAGCAGCCGCACGCTGGGCCAATCAATTCCCTGATAGCCGTTTGGAGACAGCGGCGTTACCGGCATGTAATGCTGTGCGGGGTAAATCGGGTTCCCGAAACAGGCCCATTGATACCCGAGCAGCACCATCAGGCTGAGCAGAACTCCGGCTGTGAACCAAGGCAGGTCGGACCTGGATTTCAAGCTCTCAGAAAGCTGAAATCTTCGCACGAGCGCATATGCGGCAAGCGCGAGAAGGGCAACCACCCCGCTGTAGTCAAACACCACCGTCCAGCCGGCCAGAAGTCCCGCCAGGAAGTAGCGGGGTCGCTGCCCGTCTCCGGGCCGCCGGCCGGGTCTCCAGAGAAGCAGGAAGGCAAAGAAGGCGAAATGCGCGAGGAGCAGATTGTGATTCAACTGGGCAGTCCGATAGAACACCGGGGTTGCGAAAGCATAGAGAAGAGCCGAAAGCAGTGCCGGCAAGCGATTGCCCGTGACTGTTCGCAGGGTGGTGAACATGAGAACGACAGACAGCGCCGATAGAGGCGCCATCAATAGGGAATGCATCACCGCCGCGGCCAGCCCGAACTTGACGTCAAATCCGCGCGCCCGGGCTTCCCGATAGAAGTCCTGCGCCATTGGGTAGATGGTCTTGTACTTAGCGCTCACTCGCGGGGCGCGATCGCGCCTTTCCCTCACCCGCTTGACTGTCAGGTCGATCGCCGGACGAAAGACCGCGTATGGGACTGCCGCCAGGATTGAAGCGCCCGGATTGTTGTTGATGAAGGCGCCTCTGCCCGGCAACTCGAAAATGTCCGGGTGCATTCCGGCGTATTCCGAGACATCGAAAGAGAGGTGGTCCCCAAGGCTCAAGGCCGGATAGATCTCCCGGACCGTGTTCGTGGCGAAGTGCAGCGAATAGACCAGCCAGCAGGTCAGAAACAGGGCCAGTGAAGCGCTAAGACGGAAGCGTGACCACATTTATGAAAGAGGGCCCGGGGTTTCGTCAGGATACCGAGGTCTGTCAGACCAGTAGTATTTCACCGCGACCCAGGACAAGCTCGCGGCCAGAATCTCTGAGCCGATCATGGTCCAGGCCGTGCCGGCTGCGCCGTACCGGGCGGTCAACGCTGTCCCGGCGCTGATCAGCCCAACCAGGCCGGCCAGCGAGCAAGTCAATTCCACCCTTTGACGGCCCATGGCTATCAGGATGCTGCGGGCATGATGACGCAGGACAAATGCGGGGATCACCCAGACAACGATCGACAGGAGAACCGGGCTTTGTGATCGGGCGTAAACTTCTCCGAAAACCAGACCTACCAGAAAAGGGGATGAGACCGTGACCACGATCGCCGCGAGCAGGCCAACCGTTCCGGTCAGGATAACGGAACGGCGGATGAGCCCGACCACCTGTCCCGGAGATCGATGCATTTTGTCGGCAACCAGGGGAAGAAAGTTCATGAAGTAGACATTCACGAACGTCTGGAATGCCATCAGCACCCGGTGAGCCGTGCCGAAGTAACCGACGACCGCCTGCGTCGCCATAACGCCAACGAGCACCGTCGGGAGGTACATTCGCATGGCCCAGAGCAAGTTGGAGCCGCCGATGGGCAGGCTCTCCTTCATCAGACCGGCAACCGACAGCTGGCGAGCGACAGACGGTTGGCCTCTGCCGCCCGGCCGCCGGGCCTTCAATTTCCAGAGAAAGAGCAGGAACAGGGCCGCCCCTGCGGCGACAGCGACGATCTCCGAGAACGGAATGATCAGGATGTCGTTTGGCTGTCTGACCAGAACGAACACAAGCGCGGTGAATAGTCCCCAGCGCAAAACCTGCGGGGCCGCGACCCGGCGCATCTGCCTCAGGCCCTGAAAGAGCCATTGGAGGTGAAAAGGAAACCCGAGCAAGCTCACCGAGTAGCCGATCAACAGCAGCTTCAAAGTCCGGTCGAGCTGTGAAACGAGGCAAACCAGAACCGTGCCGCCGACAACCACGACGGCTGCGGCGAGCTGAAGCAGGATGATGTGCCGAGTGTAGGGGCGCGCCAGCCGCGGCTCGCGCGCGACTTCACGGGTCCCGAACGTCCCCAGACCCTGGTCGACCACCAGGGTGAGAATCAGCAGTATGGCCAGGGTCAGCTCGACCTGGCCGTAACCGCCTGGTGTCAGAGTGCGGGCCAGGTGGACAAAAGCCACGAGCGTTGCGACCCTGCAGATCGCTTCGCCGAGCCCGAGCGTGGCCAGATTGCCTACCTCCAGCTGGCGGCCCTGTCGGCTGGCCTGATGGCGCACCGTTGCCCAAAGGCCGGGCGAAGTGGACAGCGCGGGCGAAATGGACGACGTGAACGTCGGGGAAATGAGTTTCTCATCCATGTCGTCCACGCCGTCCCCTTCGCCCATCCGCTTCTCAGCGTGCCTGCACCTGCAGGGTTACCAGGTGCTCCTTCTCCTGCGGCGTCAGGGGCTGGGGCTTTCTCCAGACGCGCGAGCCAACCATGGCTTTGGCCAGCTGCAAAGGCTGAAAAACAATGCTCGGCCACATGAAAACCTCGTTGGTGCAGTAGCATTCCTTGTTCCAGATCGAGCAGCGCACCTTGCGGGCATTCTGGGACTGCCAGATTTCACGGAAGCTTTGTTTGCGCAGATTCCCCAGAGGAGGCAGGCTCTCGCATGTGGCGACGTCTCCGTTGGCGTACACCACAGCGCTCAGCACGCCCGCACGGCAAGGAACGACCTGTCTCTCCTCGGCAGCAGTTTTCGACTTGGTCCACTGGAGAAGCGGTTCCACGATGGCGCCGTAGCGCCCCCTTTCGCGAGGTGCCCAGAGACGGCGGATATAGTCGTACAGGCTGCGATACGCATCGAGCTGAGGCCCTTTGAGCGACGGGTTCTTACGATCGCCGCGGATGAGCGCGAGATTGTGATGGTCCATGGCCGGGCATCTTCGGTACAGGTACTCAGTCAGTTGCCGGATTTCGTCTGTGTTCGTCGACGTGACCGTAGAGATCGAATGGATGCGCAGTCGAGGGTCGCGCTTCTGAATCTTCTCCAGCTCGTCGTAGGTTTGCATCGCTTTCTGGAACGACTGCGGGTTGCCGCGGAACTTGTTGTGGAACTCAGGAGTGCCGTCAAGGGAAAGCTCGATCGTAAAGTACTTCAGACTCGGCTCATTCTCGAGAATGGTGGTCATCGCGCGGACGGTTCGGTCCGTGAAGTACCCGCTGGTCGGGCAATAGATCTGCTTCACGTGGTTGTTGCGGATGAACAGCCGCGAGATTTCAGCGAATTCCTTGCGGATGAAGGGCTCGCCGCCGCCGAGGTTCAAATTCTCGATTGGTCCCAGATCGTGCGCCAGCTTCGTGATTTCGTCGAAAGTGAGATCGTCGCGCTGATTTAGATTGCGCCAGTAGAAGCAGTGTTCGCAAGTGAGGTTGCAGATCGAGGTGATAAACAGGATCAGGAAGGGCGGAGTAGGGGGATTTTCGACCGCCCGTGCTCTCCAGGAGATCCGGGCATGACGGCTTGCTCGAGTCAGGATATTCACGTTAAGACCCGTCTTTCAGAGAAACTCCGGATAGGTTGTCCTGATTTCTCACCAAGAAGGCGTGCGGGTGACTCCAAGCCGTTCGTAGTTCCGCCTTCAGGCGGGCTTTTGAACGGCTTGGACTCACCGGCACGCCTTCTTTGAGAAATCACGGCTAGTCCTCCACCACGTGCGTGGCGAAGATCTTGCGAAAGTTCAACCAGCGATTTGTGTCGAAGCGCGCCCGGCTGTCCAGGCACTTGACCGCCGAGTAGGCCATAAAAAGCGCATGATGCGTGTTGTCGTGGGCGAATAGCCCCTGTCGCCCGAAGCTTGTCAGGCGGTCCAGCCGCGAAATCCACTGATCGATCTGATCAAAAAACGATTCGTAACCGCTGGTATAAATCGGGTAGGCGAAGCGAAGCCGGCGCGTATCGACACCGAGAACCGGGGCCTGCGGCGGAATACCTGCGGTTTTCAACGAGTCAAGGAGGAGCCTCTCCAGTTCCTCGTCCGAATAACTCCACGCCGGGTCGCCGGCTGAACAGGGCAGCTCAGCGCAAAGGACTGTGCGGTCCTTTGGTTCGTTCGCGGTGCTGTAATTCTTCGGTTCCGACATCCGGGTGATCGGGATCTCGGCCCCCGGGAAATAGTGGGCGTCATACTCGCTGAACCGCGCAGTTTGGAGGACGAGATAGATCAAAATCATCGCTCGGTAATCGATCTGGCCCGCGGCGCGCAAAAAATCTGGCGGAGGCGCCGGTCTCAGGTAGCGCATGAGCAAGGTGACCGGAATGGTCGACCAGACAACGTCCACGGGAATGGTGTGTGATCGCCCGTCCTGACGGTAGGACACTGTCCACCCGGCGCCGGTCCTTTCCAGGGATTGGACTTCGGCATTAGTCTGGACGTCAGCTCCCGACCGGACAGCCGCCTGGCAGTAAGCTTCCGAAATCTGCCCGAAGCCTCGCCTGGGATACCAGAAGCGTCCCTTTCCGTTCTTCCGGGCAACTCCGGGAAGCATGGAGACGACTTTGCGCACGAGCTTGCCGGTCGAGCTCGCTGACACCCTGCGGCGCGCCTGTATGCCGGACAAAGCGTCCGGAGCGAGACCCCAGATCTTGCGGGCGTAAGGAAAGTAAAACTCCCGGCAAATGGTCGGGCCGAGGCCCGCTTCAAGCACGGACGAGAAGCTGCCGTTTGGACTGACGCCGTTGCGGAAAGGCTTTGCGGCCATATCCCGAACGACACCGAGGGCAAACCGTGGAGGAAGCCGCAGGGCCAGATCGACTGGTTTCAGCGGGAAGTGAATCCACCTTCGTCGCAGCCGGATGCGGCCGTGGCGCGGGCGGTCGAGCAGGTCGTCGCCAAGCAAACGCTTGATGTCAGCCATCACTTCCGGCTCGCAGCTGGGGTGGAGACGGTGACTACCATAGTCAACGTATTGCCCGGCCAGCTGGAAGCTTCCGGCGTTCCCTCCCACGCTCCGGTTTTTCTCCAGGACAGTGACGCGAAAGTCGCCTCGCTCGGCCAGCTTGCAGGCAGCGCCCAAGCCTGCCGGCCCTGCGCCGAGAATGAGCACGTGCGGTTTAGGATTCACAAAAACGGGATGAAGTGAAGGGCACGCCTTGCGGCAATTCGGCCCGCGTCAGATGAGAAAGGGTATGAACCGTTTCGATTGCCGAGTGTAGCCGGCGTAGCCCGAAAACGCGCCCGCCAGCTGGGCTTCTTCGCGCTGGACATTCCTGATGACAACCGCGAGCGGGATGATCGTGAGAAACACAAGCCAGGAATTCAGAGCCAGCTCGAGCCCTACCAGCAGCATCAGATCGCCCGAATAGATGGGATGTCGAACGTAGCGGTAAATGCCCTCGGTGACCAGATGATGACGTTCCAGGAGCTGTGCGTCTTCCAGATCGCTCCAGTTCCGGCCGAGCTGGAGCCTGCCTGCCACAGACATCGCCAGCCCCACCGAGAAGAGGAGCACTCCGGTCAGTTCGAGGTTATCGGGTTGGTCCGAGATCGGGAGAACGCTCAACGAGAGAGCCTGGACCATCAGGAAGAGCAGGAAGAAGAGCTTCCCCGACTTCACGACTTGCTTCGGCAGCGACCCGGCGGGTCGTTTGATCAGCTTCCGAGTCTGGTGCCGTCGTTTGAGCACTTCCCAGACCAGCTTGTGGAAGAGAAGCCCACTAAAAAGGAAAATTCGGAGAAAGTCCATTTCTGCCCAGCTGATCACTGCCGCACCGCCAGTTCTTGACTGACGGGTTCCACCTCGACGATTGCCTGCGATGGGATGAGCCGGGCGGAGTGACGGGCAATCCGCCTGATCACTCCGTCCGCAACCATTCCAATAAGCAGCAGCTGAAGCGCCACCAGCAGCAGCAGAATGGCCGACGTCGATAACACCGGCTCAAACAGGATTGACCAGCCCAGACGGTGAGTCCGGGGGTATATCGAAACGATGTCGAAGATCACTTTCAGCAGGCCCAGGGAACCCGCGAAAATCGACAGGGGAGCAAACACTCTCAAAGGCTGAAAAAGCATTGCCGAACGAAGCACGAGCGCCAGGAAATCCATGAAGTGGCGCGCGACGATCTTCGATTTACCGACCCGTTTGTGATAATCGATCGGCCGATAGACCACCCGATAGTCGTCCGCCAGGTAGGCCAGCGTGATCGTCGTCGTAAAAGAGAAGCGGTCGGACAGGATCGGGAAGTACTGAACGGCACAGCTTTTTCGGAAAGTCCGCAGTCCGGAGTTCAGGTCCGGTATTTTGCGGCCGGCGATCCTCTCAGCCACCCACCCGAGGACCCATTTGGCCGGCCGTCGCACCCAGGGGATATGGACCTGCTTGCCGGACCTCGCCCCGACCGCCATGTCGGCATCCTCCAACTGCGCGACCAGGTTCGGGATCTGGTCGGCTGGATACGTGCCGTCGGCGTCAATGATGACGATGATTTCGTGTTTGGCGGCGAGGATGGCCGATTTGATAGAGGCGCCGTAGCCCCGGTTGCTCAGGTGCCGGAGAACACGGGCCCCGGCTTGAAGAGCCTCCTCAGCGGTTCGGTCCGACGAGCCGTCGTCGACAACGATGATCTCGCCGGTCATTCCCGCGGCTTCGAGGGCTCGCCCGATACTGAGCACCTGAGGTCCGATGCCCGCTTCTTCGTTAAAGGCGGGGACGACCACGGTCACCGGCTGCAGTAATCGGGAGACCACGTCCTTGACGGAACGATTAAACGGCAACACGGGCTAAGATCCTCCTCGCCTTGCGGCCACGCGCCTGTTGCTGTCGAACCGGCAGACGAACACATCACCGCTGCCCACGCTGCCCGGAAATACCCGCATCGTGCGAAAGTCACGATCGACCTCGGCCATGATGTCGGGGTAAACCGCCCGGACTTCCGGCGGAAAGGTGTAGATCAGCCAGGTGCGGGTGGCTCGCGCCCGGATGGCGTCTAACTGCGCCAGGGTTTGCACACCCGGCCAGGCCTTCCGATACAACTTCTCATAGGTGAATCCGGCCAGACCGACCGTTGTGACGGCATCGCCCTCGGCCAATTCACCCTGGACATAGTTGAGGGCGCCCAGAAAATCCTGCTTCGGGGTGTAAGCGTGAGGAATAGACACGGCGGAAAACAGAACCAGGAAGCAGCAGGCCGTGGCCTGAAGGATGGGAACCCTTCTGACAGGAAGGCACGCCAGACCGGCAGCGGTGGCGACGGCGCGAAAAACGCCGCGGACCGCAATCATGCACATGAAACCAAAAGCGAAAAAGAAGAACCGAGGCCAAAGATGATGGCCTGAGCCGATCACAACCGCGGCGATCGCCACGCAGGGAATCACGAAGAAGTAAATGACTTCCCGTCTCCGGCCGGCAAAATCCCGGATTCCCAGGCCGAAAACAGCCAGCGCCGCAGCAACGACGATGCCGCTCGAAAAAGAGATTCTCAAAGCACTGGCGACCTCAAACAGCGCCCATAAAGGATTCTTCCAGGCCGGGACGGTGCTGATCTCGTTTCCATGGTGAAGGATCTGGGGGAGGACCAGAGCATGCAGCTGGAAGATCAGCAATCCGGCGACGGTAAGACTCGCAAGAAAACCCAGGTGCGCCTTCAAATGCTTTTTTTCCGGATCCCGCAGGGCGGCAACGGCGTAACCGGCAAAATGCCCGAGCAACACGAAGAGCATCGACATGTGCGTGTAGACACCGAGGGCGCAGAACCACGCATAGAGCAGCCAATACCGCCGGCTGTCTCGCTGCTGGGCAGTCGTGAAAGCCCAGCTGGCCAGCAGGGTCCAGAACAAGAGTCCCGTGTAGCCGCGGGCGTTCTGGCTGAACCAGATGTGCTGATAGGAAAAGGCGAGGAGCGCAGTGCTGAGGAGGGCTTCGCCCCTGCCTGTCACTTTTGAGGCAAACAGGTAGAGAGCCCAGATACTCCCGACCCCGAACAAAACGGCGGGCAAACGCAAGGACCAGCTGCCATCCCCGAACAACTGCATCGCCAGCCGAGCCAGAATCGAGAAAAGGAAGTGCTGGTTCTGGTCCCTGTAAGTGGAGAAGATCTCACCCAGGGACATGCTGGCGTAGTTGATGTAGGTCGCGACCTCGTCGTGCCAGAGGCCGGTGTCCAGCTTGTAGAGCCGGAGGCCGAACGAGACGAGGAGCATGCCGCCGAGCAAAGCCCACGTCCAGCGGGGCTGGGGGCGGTCTTGCGGCAGCGGCGCCCTGCCCGGCCGGCGCCAGACCCTGCCGAGAAGCAGGGAGGCACAGCCCAGCAGGACAAGCCCCAGCTTGAAAAGCTGAGCGCCCAGCAGCAGATCCTGCCGGAGCGCTTCCGGCGGCGTTCCGCGCAGGGCCTGGATGACGGTCCGGGAGGGCAGCAGCAAGCCGGCCAGAATCAGAACCGTACCAGCGAAGCCGGCGCCGGTGAGCAGCCTATGCTTTGCCATTGCGGAGATCGACGAAGGCGTTGTAGGTCCGGGCAATGAAGTAGCCGAGAATGAAACCGCCCACCAGGAAGTAGGCAGACCCGATCAGGCTGCCGACGAAGGTGACTCTATAGCCGTACAGGAACTGGTTCAGAAGCGAAAGGTGCGGGCCGACCACATTCCCCCCTTTCAGGACCAGCCAGTTTGTGGCCACAAAGATACCGATGGCTGCGCAAAACCCCACGACAAAGCCGGAGAGCTTCGCGTCCAGATGCATGAGCCGGGTCAGCACCAAATCCTCCACTCCCCACTCGTGCTCGGCGTGCGGCCGGGTTTCCTCGGGTCGCGATGCAACTTGAAATTTCATGTTTTGACTGACCGGAGCGCGGCCGTGAAACGGACGTGGCTTCGCCGTCTCAGTCACAGTGGTTTTCCGCGCGCAGTTCTCCTGTGAATTAGGGAAGTGGGACTGATCGTATTTGTGCCGGGTCGTCGATGTGCGACTAGTCTAAAGGCGGGCCTCTCGGATGGTCTCGTCATCGTCTTGAGGTTTCGGGACGTTCTCTTGCAAATTCGCGACAAATTTAGTGGCGGGGAAACGGGGACAGTCCCGAAGGGGCTCCGGAAATACGCTCGAAAGTGCGGACAGGCTTTTATCGTGGCCGGACTCTCCAGAGTCCGGCAGCGCCGGCCGTTCTTGGCCGGGCTCTCTCGAGGCCGGGATCCGGGCTCTGAAGAGTCCGACCACGATAAAAGCCGCTTAGATTTCCATCATCGCGGGTGCCCCAAGGGGCTGATGGACTCCGAAAGAGAGTGCGGTCAAGGCCACAGGGTCGCTTCAGAGACACACGGGTAAAGATTAGCCGTCCCGGTCGCGTTACTCAGGCGCGTGACGGGCGGCGAAAGCCTCCCATGATGCTGCGGAAGCGGCTGATCCTGGAGTGTCCGGGGACCGATCTGACCAACAGGCCGAGGGCCTGGCTGTTACCCAGCAGATCCGGCCGATAGGCGAACGCCTTGCGTACGAAATGGCGGCAGCGGCCGGCCGTCAACTGGCTGCTGTATGCAACGAGGCCCAGCGCGTAGTAGGCCGTTCCATGGGCCGCCCGCCAGAGGCCGGCCAGCTCCAGCGGGGCCGGCCGTTCGAAGACGATTTTGAGAAGCGTCATCATTCGGGCGGCGTTCTCTCCCACCTCAATCCCGGGTGAGGCGTTTCGATATCCCGCCGGCTCCGACCCGAGCGCCAGCTCATAGAAAAGATCCAGATCGAATGCCAGCAACGGATCGGCCTCGAGGGCCTTGCGCAGGTATCTGGCACACTCGGTCCAGTTGCCTTGCCTCACCAGGGAGGTTGTCAAAGCGTAGTAACGGTACAGGCCGCCATAAGCCCGCCGCTTGTCGGCAGGCCAGTCCTGAGGGTTCCCGTCATCGGTCCCGAAGTGCTTCTGAACCAGAGACCGGGCCGCCTGCTGGCCGCCCTCCGGATCGGTCGACAGGCTCCGCTTGTGGATGCGGTAGCGGACCAGGCATTCATCCAGGCCCGCGAACGTACGGCCTTGTCGCAACAGCCTGATCCACAGTTCCCAGTCCTGCAGCCGGCGGAAAGCAGGGTCGAACAAACCGGCCGAGACGATCGCAGAGCGATCCATGACGATAGTGCTCGGAATCAGGAAGTTGTAGCGCAAAAGGGTCTCGTACAGCTCGTGCCTCGGAAGGACCCGCGTGTGCCCGGACTGGGGCAAGTCACATCCGCGCTCGTCGATGTAGATGACCCCGCAGTAAAAGACCGTCGCCTCCCGCCTGGACTCGGCAAGCCACATCATCGAGGACAAAAAGGAAGGCAGCCAGGCGTCGTCGCTGTCCAGCAAGGCGACATACCGGCCTCGGGCCTCGCGTATCCCGGTATTGCGTGCTCCCGCCAGGCCTTGATTCTCCTGCCAGACGTAACGGATTCCAGGACCCTGGCTTTCGACAACCGCACGGGTCTCATCTGTCGAACCATCGTCTACCACAATGATTTCGTAGTCGCTGTAGGTTTGGGCCAGGACGCTTTGGATCGCATCGGCCAGGTACCCGGCCTGATTAAAGGCAGGGATGACAACCGAAACCGAGGGGACACTGACTTTCATGGGTCTGCGTGATCAGTTGATCAGGGCATCCTGGAGGACGGCTTCGAGTTCCTGGGCCGTCCTTGCCCAGGAGTACTTTTCGATGGCCCGTTGCCGGGCCGCCTGGCCGAGGACGGCCCTTAACCGGTCGTTTTCAAGCAGCTGAGCCAGGGCCCTTGCGAGTTCCGTGGTGTTCCCAGGCGGGACGATCAGTCCGGTTTGGCCGTCGGTGATCAGGCGCCGAATGCCTGGACCGGCAGCCGCCACAATCCCTTTCCCGGCGGCCATGTATTCGAACAATTTAAGCGGAGACAAGGCGGCCTCGGCTTCAGTACCCCGCTGGCATACCGCTGCGACATCGGCAATCCCGAGTAGGGCGGCGACTTCTGACTGCTCGACTCGGCCCGTGAACGTCACGCGGTGTGTAATCCCTAATTCGACCGCCTTTTCCTCCATTGCAGCACGCAGTCGGCCGTCTCCCACCAGAACCAGCCTGGCCTGGGCATGAGCGGCGGCGAGCAGGGCAAAGGCCTCCAGGATCAGGTCGATCCCGTGCCAGGGTTCAAAGGTGGATACCAGGATAACGATGGAGCCGTCGCCGATTCCGTACCGGGAACGGACCCCGTTCAGGTTTCCTGGGCAGACGAATCGTTCGACGTCCGTTCCGTTCTCGACGGCGACCACTTTCGCGGGATCGAGCCGCCAGCGCGCAATCATCCTCTGCCGCAGCACTTCGCTCACAGGGACGATCCGATCGGCACGCCGGTACATTAACCGCGTGATCTGGTTGATGAAGAACCACTGCGCCCGGGACAATTGAATGCCGAGATCGTGGTATTCATTAAGCAGATCGCCGTTCAGTTCGAGCACTATCGGGATACCGAGGCGACGACTGGCGATCAGACCTCCATAGCTGATAATGCCGCAGCGCTCATACAAAATGTCGCAGTCCGCCAAAGCATCCACACAGGCGTCGGAAAACCGGAGACTGTCAAAGATCCGCAGAAACGGCAGGCGGAGACGGCTTTGAATGCCGCGGAGCACGCTTTCAACCGCTCGAAAGGCGCGCGCTTCACTCAGGCCGAAATTCCCCGGGTGCCAGTTGACCAGGTCATCCGACCACTGAATCCGTCCGTGCTGGATCGCCAGTGTTCTCACCTGGTGACCGCGAGCGCGCAAATTTCGGATGACTCCTTTCACATGGAGTTGGGGCCCTGTGACTACGTCCATAGGGACTGAGTCGGCCTGCATGACGTAGCCGATTTTCAGACTCCTGCTTGACATATCCCCTCTATGATTTCCCGGATCTGGGCCTTCTGGCGCTCGGCATCGAACTTCTCGTGAGCGATCGTCTCCATCTGGGCCTGTCGTTGATGGCGTTCCTCTTCCCGCTGCTCGCAGTAGGCGACTATCTTTTCCAGGAGCTCGTCTTCGGTGATGTAGATGCTCTCGGGAGGAAGGATCTCTTCTGCCCCATCCCAAAAATGGGACAGGCTGTAGCAACCGGCCGCCATCGCTTCCAGGAGTGCCACTTGCTGGCCTTCCCAGTAGCTGTTTGAGACGAAAATGTCGATGTCTCGGAGCCACCGGGCCGTATCCTCGACTTCGTCGTGCAATGTCACGTCGGCGCTCAGGCCCAGTTTTTCGATGGCTCGCCGCGTGGCCAGGAAGTAGTCGTCAAAATAGCGGCTTTCGGCGCGCCCGCCGCCGACGTGCAGGTGGGGTCTGAGCCCTCTCTGTTTCAGCTTGTAAACCAGCAGGACCATCTCGTAGACCCGCTTGATCGGGTGGAGCCGGCAGAGCATGCCCAGATTGAATCGGAAATCGCGCAGCGGCCGCCTCCGGAACTTGTCCAGAGGGACGCCGTTATAGACGACGGTGGTCTTGTGGGCATGCTCAGGAAAGCGCTGCGTGAACTTGTACTGCATTGCGCGGCTGACCAGGATGACCTTGTCCACCTGGTTCCAGTTGATCTGGTCCGCCCAGAAGTTGATCTCGTAGGAGTGCAGCCGCGTGACGATGGGACAATAGCGCGGCATGTGACTGGCCGGGACAAGAAGCTCACTCGCCCATTCAAAGAAAGAGAGGTCGCTGCCGCGAAGAGTCGAGCGAATCCCGTGGCGATACGCCCATCGGTTGAGCCGCCCGTAGAGCAGCGGGACGTTGTAAGCCTTTTCTCTGAACACGCGGGTCTCGTAATGCTTGTTCAGATCATCGAAGATGTGTCTGAAGAAACCCCACTTTCCCTTTTCACCGACGAAAACACCGAGCCTGGTCATATGGCAAAAGTGCTTCGGAAGAACGCCTACTTACGCAAGGAGCGTCGCCCCAGCCTGCTGGGCCGGGCAGTCAGTGGATGTAATCGAGCAGACGCCTCAAAGCTCGGAATTCAGCGCCTCGGTAAGTTATGGCGCTGTAGAGAAAGACGGCCGAGTTCCGGACGAAGGCCAGGAGCCATCCCGCCAGGAACCCCGAGACCATCCCGTAGGAAAGCGCCACCAGGCTGCCCAGCGGCGTCACCCGATAGCCCGGAAAGTAGTGGCTGAGCAGGACGAGATTCGGTCCCACGATCTCGCCACCCTTCAGCACCAGCACCAGCGTGCCGATCAGGAGAATCAGACCAAAAGCAAGACCGGCCGAGAGTCCGAAAGCGACCGGATCCAGTTTGGCGAAGATACGCGCCAGTGCATCCTGCACCACCTCGGTGACCAGCGGAACGTCCCGTTCCTCTCGGATCTCTTCGTGATACTCTTGCTCGGCATTGACGCTCCAGAGGTCGTTTGTCTCGCCCTCGACCGCGTTGCGCACGGCCAGAATCCCGGTCAGCATCGCATGATCCTGGTTGTTGTAACGATGCAGCCCGTTACGGCCGATCGTCTGGAAATTGTCGAACTGGCCGACGAAGTCTTTCACCACGTGCAGGTAATCGCCGTAGTCTGAATCATAGATCGGGTACGACTTCGGGACCCGGAAGACGCACCCGTCCTCGACATCCGCGGCCGACGCGAGACCGATCCGGTCGATTTCCTGCTTGCCCAGCTCGATCAACTCGCTGTCGGACATCGACCAGAGCTCGTCGCCTTCGGTGCAGAAGTATTCCAGCCCCAAGCTGGTCTTTGACTGGTCCGGGACCATTTCGGGGCTCCAGTTCTTGAAGTTCTGGATCCGGCCCACTTTGACTTCCGGGTCATGGATGTAAATCCAGTTATCCGGAAACAGGTCCGGCTGATTCACGATCAGGCAAACGGTCAGGAAATCGCGGTATTTCAGTTTCCGGGATGCCGCCCGGATCTCGGGTGGCGCGGGCGGATCGAGACGCTGGATGAACTCAGTCACCGGCATGCTCGAGATGAAATCAGCGCCGGGGATGCACTGTTCCTGCCCATCCCGGCGCCGCACCGTCACCGCCAGGATCCGATGCCCGTTCCGGCGGATCTTCGCGATCTCCGATTGCATGTAGACAGTCCCACCCGCCTGTTCGACCTTCTGCCGCATGGTCTCCCACATCATCCCGGGCCCCAGGCGAGGGTACTCGAAGCTCTCGATCAGCGTCTTCACGGTTGTCCCGGGGCTCTTGATCATGCTGATAAGGGCGACTTTCAGCGACAGGTCTTTGATTCGCTGCGCGGCCCACTCGGCCTTCAGCTCTTTGCAGGAGATCCCCCACACCTTCTCGGTGTAAGCCTTAAAGAAGGTTTCGAAAAGACGTTTCCCGAACCGATTGGTGACCCACTCCTCGAAAGTGACCTCGGTCTTGTAAGGAAAGAGGGACCACTTCAGGTAGCTGGCGCCGATCAGCAGGCTCTGGACAGGCCCCAGGCCTGTCAGGGCGTTAAACGGCTTCAGAGGATAGTTGAAGAATTTCCTCTGGTAGTAGATCCGCGACAACCGGGGCCGGGTGATGAATTCATGCGCCAGCACCTCCCGCCAGATCTGGTTGACCGCCTTGGATTTGGTGAAGAAGCGGTGGCCTCCCATGTCGAACCGGAATCCCTTGTATTCCTGTGTGCATGCGAGTCCCCCGACAATGTCGCTTTTCTCTATGACGATCGGGCTGATTTGCCGCTTCGTCAATTCGTAGGCCGCGGTCAGGCCGGCCGGCCCGGCGCCGATAACGACAAAATCTCGTGCCTGGTTTTCCTGGTCTTGGTTCGTCTTCATGAGTCTTTGACTCCATGTCTTTCTCGGAACCAGTTGACCGTCCGGCGCAATCCTTCGTTCACGGCCACCGTCGATTGCCAGCCCAGTTTTTCCTTGGCGCGGCTCGGATCCAGAAAGATCCGAGACACTTCGCCGGGTTTGGCTGGGCCGTAACGTGCGGGATGCGGGTACTGGCATTCCTGGGCCAGGAATCCAAAGATCCGGTTCACGGAAGTCCCGATGCCGCTCCCGATGTTCAAAACCTCGCCGCTGGCCCGGTCAAGGGCGAGCAGGTTCGCCCGGACGACATCGGCCACGAAGACGAAATCGCGCTCCTGATCGCCGGTCCCGTTGATAAGAGGGTGCTGGCCGCTCAGCATCTGGTGGCTGAAGATGGCCACCACTCCGGCTTCACCAAACGGGTTCTGGCGAGGACCGTAGACATTCGGATACCGGAGCACCGTGTAATCGAGACCATAGTGCGCTCGGTAGAGGTAGAGGTAGTGCTCGACCGTATGCTTGCTGGTTCCGTAGGGATCCAGGGGGTTGATCGGGTGATCCTCGCCGACCGGCACCTCGCGGGGCTCCCCGTAGACCGCACCACCGGTTGACGCGTAAATGACCTTTCCGACAGAGAACCGGCGGCAGCACTCCAGGAGGTTCAGCGAACCCAGGATGTTGACATCCGCATAGAGCTCCGGTTCGAGCATGGACTCCCGGACGTTGGCCCGAGCCGCCTGGTGACACACCGCTTCGGGCGATTCCTGGGCGAAAACCTCGGGTAGCGCCCGGTCTCGAATGTCGGTCTTATAGAAGCGGGCGCGCGGGGAGAGGTGCTCCCGAAACCCGGTCGACAGGTCGTCGACCACGGCCACCTCGTGTCCTACGTTCAAAAAAGCATCGACGATGTGAGAACCGATAAAGCCGGCTCCTCCAGTAACCAGTATCTTCATGTCCAGTTTCCTCAAGACTTGGGTGAGGTCAGGGTTTAGTAGGCGCTGACGCCGGTGTGCGAGTACGCCTTCCTCTCCGCGAGACGGGGCATGATCCCCAGCACGCCCATGGCGATGGTCTTCACGTGACTTCCGGGGATGAAGATGATGTCATCGGCCTGGACGGGAAAATCGGGTTTCTTGCCCTTGAAGATGGCCCCAAAATCGACCGGGATTTCCCGGCGCTGGCCGGTCTCATCCAAACGGACTACCACGCCCTTACTCAACCTGGCGGTCCGGGTGGGCCCTCCGGCTGCCGCCAGGGCCCGGCTTACCCACAGCTTCTCACCCAGACCCAGCGAGAAAAGGCCTGTCTGGTTGACATCCCCGACCACGAAATAGAAGCTGGTCTCTTTTTGGGGCACGTAGAAAAGATCTCCTCCCTGCAGGACGAGGTCGAGCTTCATATTTCCTCCGGCCAGCAGGGGCCTAAGGTCGACCTTGGTGATCTGGTACAAAGGCTCTTTCGACTCTGTCTGTCCAGGCTCGGGTGGGCGATAGTAGGGGTTGCGGCGGTAAAGAAGGCCGTAATCCCGGGCGACGTCATTGACTCCAGCCGCCCAGGTGATGAGGTCCATGAGGTAGGTCTTGTCGCGCAGGACATACTGGCCGGGCATGCCTACCTCTCCGAGGATGTAGACCGGCTGTGCGCGGTATTCGGTGACCAGAACCTGCACTTGCGGGTCCTTGACCAGCTTTTGATTTTTAAGTCGAGTCGCTATTTCAGCCTCCAATTCGATAGGAGTCAGGTCAGCCACCGGGACGACGCCGAGGTAAGGCAAGTGGATCTTGCCGGAGTTGCTGACCTTCACGTCAGCGAGGCTGAGGTTGCGAATGCCGGCCACAGTGATCTTCAAGGCGTCACCGGGACCCAGGTGGTAATCGGGTGACTGGCGGTAGTCAGGTGACTGGTCCTTTTCAGGCTGGTTCTGCTCAGGCTGAGACCGGCCTGTCTCCGGTGTCGCCGGCGGTGTGGACGCGGGCGTTTGGCAGTAAACCGAGCCCTGGAATGAAAGACAGAGTAACAAAAGGATGCAGCAGCGCATTTATGCCTCCACGGCAGAGGTTGTGACTTGGTTTCAGGGAATGAGGGCTGCGCCCAGATAGGCCATGCGGGGCACAAATCCCAGGAGCGCATAACCCCAGGTCTTGAACTGACTGCCGGGTATGAAGATCAGATCGTCCGGCTGGACCTTGAAGTCGGGAGCCCGTCCTTCAAGAATCGCTTTGAAATCGACTTTTTGTTCCTGGCGCACTCCGTTCTGGTCGTAGCGGACCATGACTCCTTCAGCCATTCTGGCCGTCTTGAGCGGTCCTCCGGCAGTGGAGATGGCCCTGCTGACGAGAAGATCGCCCTCGCCCGGGAGTTGGAACATCCCGGTCTTTTCAAGTTCGCCGATCATGTAGTAGTGCTTCGTCTTTCGTTCGGGAATGAACAGCACGTCGCCTTTGCGCAGCAGGGGGTTGGGATTGACGATGCCTCCCTCTTTGATCGGCCTCAAGTCGATTTCAATGACCTCGATGTCCGAGGCGTCGGCCTGCCCTGGGGCGTTCGCGAACTGACTGGGAGACGGAGGAGCGGCGTCCAGCTTGCGCCGGTGCAGGAAAGCATGGTCCGAAGCGGTGTAGTCTAGCCCCCCGGCCATGAGAATGGCGTCCATCAGGTAAAGCTCTTGCGACATGAAGATTTCTCCGGCCCGGTCGACTTCTCCCAGGATGTAGACAGGTTTGGCCCGGTACTCTGTCACGAAGATCAGTACCTCCGGTTCCCTCATGAGCTGGTTCTCGACCATCAACCTGGCGATCTTCGCTTCCAGCTCCGAGGCGGTGATGTCGGCCGCATCCAGGACTCCGAGGTAAGGGAGACTGATCTTTCCGGACGCGCTCACCCGGACCTCCTGGTCCATGTTGTCGATTCCGACGATCTTGACCGATAGAAGGTCCCCCGGCCCGATCCGGTATTCGGGTGTAATGCCGGGAAGTCTCTCAAGGGAGACTCGAAACGAGCTTTCACTGGTCATGATTCGATCGGGCCTCGTGTACCGGTAAGCGGTTTTGGTGGGCACTTCATTGACTTGCCCGAACAACCCGGTCGTGGCCAGACAAGCGACAAGAAAACTGACGTCTAAACTCCTGGTCAACTGAGTTTTCAGGGTCATAGAAACCTCGAATTTGTGTTTGATAGCGGTCTTTGAACTGAGAAGCGGGGTCTTGCTTATACTGGTACTCAGCGGTCGACTCATTGCAATCCTGGTTGCTGTGTTCATCATCACTGTTATGCTCTTGGCTCAGTGCTAAAAAAGGCCGCCGCATGGGGGGAACGGATTAATGGAGGAGTTGATCAATGAAGAAGGTCTTGGTTTTTGGTCTTGCGGTGCTGGTACTCCAAGCGATTACACCCTCACTTCAAGCGACGACCTGCTACTTGAGTCCCTTGGGATTTGACGGAAGCCCAGGCACCGCCGCCCAGCCCTGGGCCACATTCGGAAGAGCCTGGCAGTCGATACGCCCAGGCGATACACTGATCCTTCTTGATGGTGTCTACAAAACCGCGCTTCAGCCCCCTTTCGGAGGGCAGCCCGGCGCCCCGATTACCATTCGGGCATTGAATGACGGAAAAGCCGTGATTGACGGCGAGCATGTGCGAACCCCGATCTTCCTCGCCAACTACCGGAACGCGCACTACATGACGATCGAGGGCCTTATCGCCATAAACGGCACCGTTTCCCCGGCTCCCCAGCAGGTCGTCTACATAGAGACCGACCACAACATTCTCCGGAGAGTCTCGGCCTACAACGCGGATGCCGATGAGAATACGGCCGTCATCGGCCTGGGCGCCACGGCCGACTACAACCTCATCGAGGACTGCGTGGCGGCAGGTACCGGGCGCAAGATGATCAACGTCTACAAAGGACAGTACAACACCGTTCGTCGTTGCGTGGCTTACTGGCTTGGCTGGGACGGGAAAGCCAGCTGTCAGAACTGGCCGCAGGTCACCAATATCCATGTCTACAACGGCAGTAACAACATCGTCGAGAACTCGATTGCCCTGGGGCGGATCGCTTATACCTCGATTACAGTCCACGCCAATGCGCCCGGAGTCGTAGCGGTCAACAACCAGGTTCTGGGCTGTATCGCCATCAACGGCGGCGTAAATCCTGACGGCAGCGTCATCGAATGGCCGCTGAGCCGGCCGCAACCGACCACTTGTGATCCCAACCAGGTATATGACTACGCGAACTGGTCCGGCCTGCGCGTGGGATTCAGTCTTTACTCGCACACCCAGGCCGAGGTGAGTAACACGCTCTTCCGGGATGATCTGGCCTCGAATAATGCGGGCCTGGGCTTGTCCTCGATGATATCTGCCGTATCCGCCGGCAACCGGTTGGAACGAGTCACTCTTAGCGGCAACGGGCTCGGCCTGGTAAGTGACGGAGGCCCCGGAACCGACGCACTCTACTCGGAACTGCAGAAACTGGCGATTACCGACAGCAAGATCGCGGTCGTGCGCGATTCGCAAGGAAGGAGCTATCCCGCTTACACCGGCCAAGGCGCCCGGCTGCGTCACCGCTACATTGACGGTGTTCTTATGGACGGCAGCAACGGCCAGCCTGCGCAAGCTCTCTGGCCATGGCCGATGGAACAGAGAATCCGTGACGAACTGGGAATCTCGATTACCAATACGATTGCCCAAGTCATACCTGGACAGGTGAGTCCGGTCGCCGAAAGCACGAAGCCCGCCCTCCAGCTCTCCACCATGTATACCAGCTTCGGGATTGTGGCCGGCGCCGGCGCAAGCCGGCCCATCACCCTGAAAAATCTCAGCGGCTCCCAGGGGTTCAGAGTCCAGGCGTATCGCCTGGAAAAGGGTCCCGCCTCGCCCTTCTCGACGAGTCAGGGAACCTGTCCGGCGGCGCCGTTTGTCCTTGGCCCTTCCCAGTCCTGCACGATTCAAGTCGCGCTCAAACCCGGGAGCGACGCCGCGTATTCCGATCGTCTTTACTTCGACTCTCCCGATGCTCCCGCCTATCCGTTCCCGCCCAGGGTCTACCTCTCGGCCTTCTACCGCCAGGTGCCTGCTTCTACGGCCTTGCCTGCACTGCTTCAAGCTGAGGGGTACAAGAGCTCGAACGGTGGATTCCAACTGAAGGCGACGACGGACAGCAACGGCAGTCTCAAGATCAGCGGGATCCAGTCGGGCGCCTGGCTCGAATACCCGATTTCGATTCCCAATGCCGGCAACTACACCATTACTGCCCGCACCTCGTCGTCCTCCAGCGCTGCCAGGTCGTTCTCGCTGCTCCTCGATGGCAACCCGATTGCCTCTTTCTCGCCGCCTTTGACCGGCGGCTGGGAAACGTTCACGGACAGTGTAGTTTCCGGGGTCAGCCTGCCGGCCGGCTCCCACACCTTGCGCGTGAATCTGACCGCCGGTTCTTTTGACCTGAATTATCTGCATTTCTCTTTGGGAGGCAACACAGTTTCCCCGCCAAGCCCCCCGAAGAACCTGAGTGTCATCGATGTAAAGTAGAGCCGGAACTGAGGACTTCAGGGAGGTGGACATTGAAAGCGTTATGTGCGGTCGAGAAAAAGACGTTGGTGTGTTTCGTCTTGATAG
The DNA here is from genome assembly GCA_041946865.1 of Acidobacteriota bacterium. Classification (GTDB taxonomy): domain Bacteria; phylum Acidobacteriota; class UBA6911; order RPQK01; family RPQK01; genus RPQK01. The sequence goes on from JBHGBF010000045.1 coordinate 24,501, forward strand.
CTGTTTGGCGGCTGGGAGGCCTTGAGGCCGCTCCGAGTATCTCTCAGATTCAGTTCCCCGCTCAGGTTTCGAAGTTCGCCAAATTCGAAGTCACTTTTCAGATAGGTTCCACCACTGCGCAAAACCTGCAGTGGCCCTACGATCCGGCGCCTCCGCCCGGTGTGCCGGCAGGGACGGGAATCAGCGTCGACATTCTGGTCACCCCTGACAACTGGGCCACGGTCCATGCCCAGCCGGCTTTCTACTATCAAGAGTTCCTGAATGAGACCCGGGACGGAAAGCCTTGGTCCTACCCGACCGGGAATTTTTCGTGGAAAGCCCGCTTCTCGCCTCCGACTGCCGGCGCGTGGCAGTTCAAGTTGCGCGCCCGCGATGCGGGTGGGACGTCCGAAAGCCCTGCCCAATCTTTCACGGTTCTCGATTCTTCTCATCCGGGATTCGTCAGGGTCAGCAGCCGCGACCCGCGCTACTTCGAGCACGACGATGGAACCTTCTTTCCGGGCCTGGGGTATAACCTGCAACCAAGGCTGACCGAAGCCGAGATCCAGAGTTTTGCGGCCAACGGCATTCAGCTGCTCCGCGTCTGGTGGTCATCGCTTTCAATCTTCGGCTCTCAGTGGAATCCCTATTACGAGCTCCGAAACCAGTATCTTGGCTACGTCCCTCGCACGGGCCTCGTTCCCTTTACGGACGACACGACCGGTGAAACGTCCATCAAGATGAGGATCGATTACGAGGCCGGGGGCAACACCGGCTGGTTTGACGGGTGCCGCGTCATCGGGACCTGGGGGCCTCCCCAGGAAGTCAAACCGAACACCACTTATCGAATCTCCGTCAAATACCGGGGATTCAATATCGCCGGTCCAAGAAACGCAGTCAGCCCCGCTTATGGTTTCGTCGTAAAGACGGGTGTCGCGACTCCCGGCCAGGTTTTCGAGCCCGGAGTCGGGAACGTGCTGACTAATTATGGGCTCAACACCCCTTCGGGCTGGGGAACTCTTGACGGCTCCTGGAGCTCCGGCACCCGCAGCTTCCTGCCCTCTTTCTACTTCGTCATGGAGAATGTGACTCAGGGCGAGGTCTACGTTGATTCCGTCTCCCTGCGTGAACACCTGGGAGGGGGGCAATTGGGGCCCGAGATCCTGCATAAGCCGTCGATGGAGCATCACCTGTACTTCCAGCAGCACGACTCTTTCTGGCTCGATCAGATCATGAGCTGGGCAGAGCAATACGGGGTCTACCTGAAAGCAGTCATCCTCGAGAAGGATGAGAAAATAACAAAGAAGATCGGGTTTGACGGCAGTTTCACCAACGACAGTATCGCCAACTTCTACGGCAATTACCGCCAGGTGACGAAAGTTCGCTGGCTTCAGCAGGCCTGGTGGCGCTACCTGCAGGCCCGCTGGGGTTACTCACCGAACCTCCATTCCTGGGAGCTGTGCAACGAAGGCGACCCGGCTTACGGCTCTCATTTTGCGCTGACCGATGAGCTGGGCAAGTTCATGCACGGCCGGGTCTTTGGTGTCGCTGTCGCGGACGGCGACGGCATCAGGTGCCAGTACCGGCATCCGAACGCCCATCTGGTTACCACTTCTTTCTGGCACTCTTTGCCCTCGAACACCTTTTGGGCGAACGCCAAATACCCGAACGTCGACTATGTCGATGTCCATGCTTACATCAGCACCGGCTGGCTGAATAACCCGGCTCATGAAACCGATGCCGCTCTCTACCACCTGGATTACAGCGCCGAGTGCCGTAAGAACGTCGACTACTACTCCGACCAGGCCGGCTGGCCCACCAAGCCGATTGTCCGCGGGGAAGCGGGAATCGACTTTGTAAACACTCAAGCTGAGAATCCCGACCTGGCTCGCGATACCCAAGGGATATGGCTGCACAACTACCTGTGGTCTTGCCTGGATCCCGGGGCGCTCTATGAGCAGTACTGGTGGAAGAACAACCTGCGGAGTCAGCCCGGACCCGATGGCCAGCCGGGTCTTTACGAGGTCTACAAATCATTCTTCGATTTCGTGAGGAACCTGCCGGTCAACAACGGCCGGTATGCCGACGCGGCCGCCGCGGCTTCCGATCCCGGGCTGCGGGTTGTCGGCCAGAAGAACGTGACCGACAGCGCCGCTCACTTGTGGATCCAGAACCGGCAGCACACCTGGCGGAACGTCGTCGATAATGTGTCCATCGCGCCTGTAAGCGGGACCGTCACCGTCAGCGGCTTTACCCCCCTTGCCGCTTACGCGCTCCAGTGGTGGAACACTTACCAGGGCGGCTGGTCTTCGAACGAGACCGTGACCGCTTCGACCACCGGCACGATAACCATTGCGGTGCCGCCGCTTGTCACGGATCTTGCTCTCAAGCTGACCAGGACCGCCATGCCTTCTGCTCCGGCTGCTCCGACGGGGTTGAAGCTTCAATCGATTCAGCCCTAGGAAGTGCTAAACCCACGGCCTATGCCCGTGCGACCGTGTGCCCAAGGCGCATGATGGGCTCCGAAAGAGTGCTGAAGCCACTGCTCCGGAAATACGGCCGAAAGTGCGGGCAGGCTTTTATCGTGGCCGGACTCTCCAGAGTCCGGCACTGGACTTT
>JBHGBF010000046.1:0-31081 GCA_041946865.1 Acidobacteriota bacterium
AAGCACCCGCCTCTCTCCTCGTTGCTGCCACACTCCCAACAAAAAACTGAGGGGTTACCTTGCAGCGAATTTTCTCCTCTTTCCTGCCAGACAGGTCTGCTAGTATCGGGGAGCTTGGAGGGAACGGAGCATCTATGAGCGGTTTTTTTGGAGTCGTTGCGGACGGCGATTGTGTCGAGGATCTTTTTTACGGCACCGACTACCATTCCCACCTGGGCACCCGGCGGGCTGGAATCGCAGTAGCCGGCGAATCAGGGATTCAGAGGGTTATACACGATATTACCGACTCGCCTTTCAGGAGCAAGTTCCAGGACGAACGGCGGGCGATGAAAGGCCGGGTTGGAATCGGCGTCATCAGCGATTATGAAGACCAGCCCCTTATCATCGGCTCACACCTGGGTCTTTATGCCATCGTGACGATCGGCGCCATCAAGAACACCGACGAATTGGTCAGCAAGGCCTTTGCCCATCGAAATGTCCATTTTTCCGAGATGAGCGGCGGGGAGCTGAATGCGACCGAGTTGATCGCGACGCTGATCAACGCCGAGGCGAGCTTTGAAGAGGGAATTGCGAAGGCGCAGGAGGCGATCAAGGGCTCCTGTTCGCTGCTCCTGCTGACCGAGCGCGGCATTTACGCAGCCCGCGACCGGTTCGGCAAGACTCCGGTCATCATCGGACACAAGAGCGGCGCTTACGCGGCCACTTTTGAGAGCTCCGCCTTCCCCAACCTCGGTTACGAAGTCGAGCGTGAGCTCGGCCCCGGCGAAGTCGTGCTGATTTCGCACAAGGGAGTAGAGCGGCGTGTGGCCCCGGGCAACCTGACGAGCATTTGCGCCTTCCTTTGGATTTACTATGGCTATCCTTCGTCCACCTACGAAGGCGTCAATGTCGAGGAGACTCGTAATCGCTGCGGCGCCACCCTGGCCCGCAGGGACGACGTGTCGGTGGACATCGTGGCCGGCATTCCGGATTCCGGCGTGGGCCACGCCATCGGGTATGCGAGCGAGTCGGGAATGCCGTACCGGCGCCCGTTCGTTAAATACACACCCACCTGGCCCCGCAGCTTCATGCCTCCCGTCCAGGCAACCCGCGACCTGGTGGCCAAGATGAAGCTGATTCCGGTGCAGGCCGTCATCATTGGGAAACGCTTGCTCTTTTGTGAAGACTCGATTGTCAGGGGGACGCAGCTGAAGGACACGATCAGACGGCTTTACGAGTACGGCGCGAAGGAAGTGCACATGCGCCCCGCATGCCCTCCGCTTGTCTTCGGCTGCCCCTTCCTGAATTTTTCCAGATCGCGGTCGGAGCTTGATCTGGCCGCCCGGCGGGCGATCAAGGAGCTGGAAGGACAGGACGTGGTCCGGCTGGATGAGTACACCGCGGAGGGATCGGAGGCCTACCAGGCCATGGTAGACCGTATCGCCACCCGTCTTGGCGTCACTAGCCTGCGGTACCAGAGGCTTGCCGACATGATCGAGGCCATCGGGTTGCCCCGCGAGAAGCTGTGCACCTTTTGTTGGACCGGCTGCGACCCGTCGGGACAGTTTGCAGGGCTGCAGCGGCAGACATGCTCTGAAAAGCACGCCTGACAAACCAACGCATTTCAAAAACTGGCTGCGGCGCGGGCTGGTGGTGAGAGCGCTGCGTGCCGGGAATGGAAGCTGGAGGAGGGCCGACTATGCAGAGAAAACACCTGCGGATGGGGTTGCTGTTGCTGGCCTTGCCGGCGATGCTCGCGCTCCAGTCACGAGCCGAGACCCGGGGGCCGATCCGAGTCAGCCCGGACCATCGGTATTTTGTCGACGCCGACGGGAAACCGTTCTTCTGGCTGGGCGATACGGCCTGGCCGCTGTTTGCGCAATACGGAAAGGACCAAGCCGAGTCCTATCTGCGTAACCGCGCCACCAAAGGTTTTACCGTTATCCAAGGAGTGCTCGCCTGGGGCCGCGGGACCGGTTTCGAGTCGAAAGCCCCGATGGCGAACGCAGCAGGCGACAAGCCCTGGCTCAATGATAACCCCGCCACTCCGAACGACGCTTACTTTCGTCACGTGGACCATCTCGTCGACTTTGCACGGCAACAAGGGCTGATTCTGGCCATGCTGCCCACTTGGGGTTACTACGTCAACGATGTCCAGGCCATCAACCTGCAGAACGCCCGGGCTTACGGCCGATGGCTGGGGCATAGGTACAAGATGGCTTCCAACGTCGTCTGGGTGAACGGTGGGGACAGGATTGCCACCGGATTCGAGGGAGTTTACCGGGAGCTGGCGCGCGGTCTGCGCGAGGGTGACGGCGGCACCCACCTGATTACATACCACCCTTGCGGCTGGCGCTCCTCGGCCCAGTATTTCCACACTGACGACTGGCTTGACTTCAACATGATCGAAACATGGACAGAGTGGTCGAAGATCTACCCGGCGATCATTGCCGACAGCCTTTTGATTCCGCGCAAACCGGTTGTCCTTGGCGAAGGCGCGTACGAAAACGGGCCTGAATACCCGCAAGGGCCGATCACGCCGCTCATTGTTCGACGACAGGCCTGGTGGTCTTTCATGGCCGGAGGCTTTCATACTTACGGCCAGAACCAGATGTGGCGCATGGACCCCGGCTGGGAATCCACCTTCGATACGCCCGGCGCAGAGCACGTCACCCTGATGCGCAAGATCCTGGAGAGCCTGCGCTGGTGGGAGCTGAATCCCGATCAGGGCTTGTTTGCCAGTGGAATTGGAAGCGAAAGAACGCTGAATACGGCCATGCGCTCGCCGCAAGGCGATCTGACCCTAGTCTACCTTTCCAGCCAGTGCACGGTCTTTTTGCACTTGGACAAGATCGCGGCCAAGGAGGTCCGGATGACCTGGATCAACCCTTCGACCGGAGAGCGCAAAGAGGCCGGGGTGTTCCGCACTGGTAATCTCAACGGCAAGGTTTTCCCCGACGGACAGACCCGGCATTTTTCTACGCCAGGCCACTGGGAAGACGCCCTGCTGCTGCTTGAGGCAGTCCCCACGACGTGAGCCCCGTCCTGACCCGGAACATGTCGCTGCCGGACGTGGTAATCTGCTCTTAATCAGATCGTTCGCTTGAATCGATCAGGGCACCGGAAATCAAGTGCCGTACACGGCCTGGCAAGGTTTATGGTGTACTGACTAAGAAGGAGATCTCTATGGCTCGATTAGGTCGACGAGATTTCATTCAGGCGACGGTGGCAGCGGCTGTCGGCGGGGTCTTCGGCCCGGAGGGGCGCGCTGCCCGCCGGGCAGTTTGGGCTTGGCCACGGCGCCGGCGCTCACGCGCCCGACGAGTACTTCGTCGTTGCCTCGCAGAATCCGAAGATTCAGGGCTTCGACGGGGCTGCATTCGCGTACGTCCAGTACTTGTATGGCCTTGCCGCTGTCAGTACGTCAGCACTTTGAAGACGCAAAAGCCGCAGACCAGGTCGCAGATCTCGGGAATTCCCCGGGCTGTCGAAATTTTTCCCGGCGTTTCGATATATAGGTGAGAGAGGCACAGCCTTCCCAAAAAACAAACCCTAAGGAGAAACGCGATGCGATTCATGGTGATCGTCAAAGCAAACAAGGACTCAGAGGCCGGCGTAATGCCGGGCCGGGAGATCCTTGAGGCAATGACCAAATACAACGAAGAACTGGCCAAGGCCGGAGTTCTGTTGGCAGCCGAAGGACTGCATCCGAGCTCAAAGGGCGTCCGAGTCCGGTTTTCAGGCAAGAAAACGACCGTGATCGACGGACCTTTTGCGGAAACCAAGGAGCTGGTCGCAGGTTTCTGGCTTTGGAACGTGAAGTCAAAGGAGGAGGCAATCGAGTGGATCAAGCGGTCTCCGATGCAGGACACCGAAGTTGAGATTCGCCAGGTGTTCGAGGCCGAGGACTTCGGCCCGGAATTCACCCCCGAGCTTCGCGAAAAAGAAGAGAGACTGCGGGAGCAGTTGGCCGGCAAGAAGTGAGCAAAGAGATGAACGAGCGAAGGGGCGAGTAACGGCTCAGTCTTGGTAGAGCGGGGCTCCGAAAGCACTTCGGAGCCGCAAGCGCAGCGCTTTCCAGCGGACCGTCAGCGGACGGGGAGCGCGTCGGGTGCGTCCCGTTACCACCGTACCCTCCATGTTTAATTGATCACTGGACTTTGGCGAAAGTATACAGATGAATCACAACAGGAACCGCTGCTGTGTGGCTGTATCACGCTGAAAGCGTGAAGCATGACAGCCCCAAGGTAGCGCTTTTCAGCTACCCTGGGCAATTTGGTGTGTACGCCCGTTCCCTGAAGGGGATAAACAGCGGTTGTCTCGCGCAACTCTGGCCGGAACGGCCGTCGTCTACCTTACTTTTTGTTCGCTCAGCCTCGCCGGACCGTCCTACTACACCACCCGGATAGACGACCCGAAGGCTGTCTACCTGACTTCCGATGAGTTTCCGGTCCGGGCGGACGGGATCAATGACGACTCCATCGGGCTGCAACAGGCGATTGACCGGGTCCAGGAAACGACCCGTACAGGCATCGTCTTTGTTCCCGAGGGAAGGTACCGGCTTGGAAAGACGGTTTATGTCTGGCCCGGGATTCGACTGATCGGCTATGGGAGTCGCCGGCCGGTCTTCATCCTGGCCGAGAACACCCCGGGTTTCCAGGAGGGATCCGGCAAGTACCTGGTTTTCTTCGCCGGAGGGCGGCCACGTGCCGCCGGCCAACCGATTCGGGACGGCAATCCGGGCACGTTTTACAGCGCGATGGCCAACATCGACATGGAAATCCGGCAGGGCAACCCGGCCGCGGTGGCGGTGCGCTTCCATATCGCCCAGCATTGCTACCTGGCTCACATGGATTTCCATATCGGGCCGGGGAAAGCGGCGCTCGAGGACATCGGCAATGAAGGGGAGGATCTGCGCTTTTTCGGCGGTGACTACGGCATTGTTACGGGGAAGACAGCGCCCAGCTGGCAGTACCTGCTTATCGATTCCGTCTTCGAGGGCCAGCGCGTGGCGGCGATCAAGACGCACGAAGCCGGTCTTACCCTGGTTCGTGACCAGTTCAAGTCGGTCCCGACCGCCGTGGCCATAGATCCCCAGTTTGCCGAGGAGCTCTGGCTCAAGGACTGCCGGTTTGAGAACATATTGGGACCGGCTTTGGTTATCAGCAACGAGAACAACGCCCGCACGCAGGTCAACGCTGAGGATCTGGTCTGCAGCCAGGTTCCCGTTTTTGCCAGCTTCCGCGAGACAGGCAAGCAACTGGCCGGTCCGGCGCCGATTTACGTGGTAAAGCAGTTTTCCCACGGTCTGCATCTTGCGAGCCTCGATGCGGTGGGCGAGATCACCACCACGTATAAGGCGAGCCCGACGGCGAGTCTGCCGGCGGCAATTCCCTCGGATATCCCCGACTTGCCGGCTCGAGACACCTGGGTGAATGTCAGGAGCCTGGGAGTGAAGGGCGATGGCCAGACGGACGATACCGCGGCACTCCAAGCCGCCATCTCAAGCCACCGGACCCTTTACCTGCCCATGGGGTGGTACCGGGTCACGGACACGCTGGTTCTCCGGCCGGAAACCGTGCTGATTGGGCTGCATCCGGCCGCCACCGTGATCGATCTCCCGGACTCGACTCCGACGTTCCAGGGACCGGGGGCCCCGAAGGCCCTGCTGGAAGCGCCGAAGGGCGGGTCGAACATCGTCACCGGCATCGGGCTCTACACGGGCGGGATTAACGGGCGGGCTGTAGCGGCAAAGTGGATGGCCGGCAAGGATTCGCTGATGAATGATGTGCGGTTTCTCGGCGGTCACGGGACGAACCGCCCGGACGGCACTCGCGAGGAGGTCTACAACAATACGCACACGGCCGACCCGGACCTGAACCGCCGCTGGGACGGCCAGTACTACAGTCTCTGGATCACGAACGGGGGCGGCGGCACTTTCAAAGACATCTGGACACCCGATACCTTCGCGCAAGCCGGCATGTGTATTTCGGATACGACAACCGAGGGCCGTGTCTACTTGATGTCCATTGAGCACCATGTCCGCAACGAGGTGATCCTGCGACGGGCCTCGAACTGGAAACTCTACGCGCTTCAGTTCGAGGAGGAACGCGGAGAGAGCGCCGAGGCGCTGCCGCTCGAAATCGACAACTGCACCAACATCACCCTGGCCAACACCTTCCTGTACCGGGTCGTGAGCAGCTATGCGCCCTTCCCGTATGCGGTGAGAGTCGCGAATTCGCGCGATATCCGGTTTCTGAATGTGCATTCATATACCGACTGCCGGGCGCCCTTTGACAGCACGATCTTCGACCGGACAAGCAACCTCCGCACGCGAGAGAACGAATTCGCGGTGCTCACGGTTAACAGCCAGCCGGTCAGCGATCAGCCGCGGGCTGCCGGCGCCCCACGCAGCAAAGTCGAAAAGCTGGCCAGCGGCTTCTACAATATCGCGGGACTCGCGGTCGACCCGGCCGGGGACGTTTACTTCACTGATCCACGCCGCCAATCCATTTACCGCTGGTCGGTCGCGCACCGTCAGCTCGCGCTCATACGCGACAATCCGCTCGACCCGGTTCAGCTGGCGTTCGATAAGTCCGGGAACCTGCTCGTCGTGTCCCATGCGGGAAAAGGAATCGTCTATGCCTTGCGTCCGGAAGCGCGGGAGGACGAGCTCGTGATGCTCGAGCCGCAGCCGGTCGCCCCGCGACCGGGCTCTGTCCCGGTGCTGCCGGTCAACCGCTATCGGAACCGGCCCGACTTCATCGAGACAGCGACCGAGGTCAAGTCGGCCCACTACGTTTCGCCGGACGGGAGCGTCTTTCTGCCGGCCGACGCGGACTTCGTCAAGGGCGTCCTTTACTACGGCGCCAAAATGAGCGACGTGCTGCGCGCTTTCGCCCTCGCTCCCGCGGTCACGGGACGCCCCTTCTACGTCTGCAATGAGCCGGAACAGAAGACGTTCGCCTTCCGGGTCGAGCTGGACGGGAGACTCTCCGAGCCCAAGCTGTTTGTCGAAAAGGGAGGGCAGGCGGTGACCTCGGATCTCGACGGCAACGTTTACATAGCCGCAGGACGGATCTTTGTTTACGATCCGAACGGTCGCTTACTCCGGACAATCGATGTCCCGGAGAGACCCACCGGCCTGATTTTCGGCGGCAAGGACCGGCAGACGCTCTTCATTGCCGCACGGACGTCGCTTTACGCGATTCCGGAGTAAACTATAGAAACAGACCACGAGTAAGCCCTCAGTCTTCGCAGGGCGCGGCTCCGAAAGTGCCACAGAGCCCGCGCCGCCTTTGCGCACCGCCAGCGGATGGGAAGCGCGTCGGGTGCGTGCCGGAACCAAGATCGATTCGTACTGAAGGCACGCACCCAACGCGCTCCGCAAAAAGCGCCCCGCTTGCGGCTCTGTGGCGCTTTCGGAGCCGCGACTGAGCGGTTACGACCACGAGGGTTCTGGCCAATTTGCCCGAGTTCTACGCAGCTTTCCAAGTTAAAGAGGGCGATCGCCTGTACCGGCCCCCGACCAGAGGGTCAAAATCCGGTAAGCGCCACCAGCTCAATTCGTCAGCTTGTCAGGCTTGAGTGTGGTCTGCCAGCGGGTGTAGGCGTCGTCGCGCAGGGCCTCCAGGTCGCGCTTGACCAGGTTCAGTCCGAAAACACACAGCTCGAAAGAATCGGCCAGCTGGCGGAACAACGGAGCTTCGTCCCGGTACTCGAACTGATCAAAAGACGAAACAATCTGGTAAGACTCCCGGCCGACCTTTACGTAGTCTATATAAGCATCCAACCGGATCGGGCGGCGGGAGAGAGAGGCGACGTATTCAGGAAACAGGCCGGTCAAAAAGAGCGTGTAGTCCCCGATATGCTTGCGCACGGCCCGTTCGCGGTCGAAGGAAGCCGCCTCCAGACGGGGATCCGACTCGATCAGCATCTCGCCCACGTCTTCCAGCCTCTGGCCGCGCGCATTGCGAATCCTGTAAAGACTGTCCACGTGGGTAAAGTCGGTTAACAAGGTGGCTACGTAGTCGATGACGCGCGGTTCACGAACCTGAACATCTTTGTAGAAGCGTCTCGCGACGAGTTTCGCAAAAAGTTTACTCAGCGGATGGTCTCGGCCAATGTACATGCTCGGCTTTCCCTCCGTCTTTTCTCCTCCTCTGTTCTATTTTACCAATTGCCAGCGGCCGGAGGGCGTTGAGAGAGTCGGTCGTTGCCCTGCTCCTTTTGCGTAAGGATGACGCCCGGGGCGCTGTTCACCGGGGTAGCAAGCGCGTTTGCCGTGTTATCATGACCGCCGTGAAAAAGCGGGTGGCTTTTCTGCTGATTCTCGCTCTGGGAACAGGCCTTGCCTTGGCCGAAAACAGGCCCCGGCGGCTGAACGTGCTTCTCTTCACGGCCGATTCCTGCCGTGCCGATCGGTTCGGCTGCTACGGCTATCCAGGCAAGACAACCCCGAACATCGACGCCTGGGCCCGAACGGCGACAGTATTCGACGAGGCCTACAGCACATCCGCCTGGACGGTGCCCGGTCTGGCTTCGATCCTGACAGGACTGTACCCCCCGACCCACGGGCTGAACAATCGGGATCAAGCCGGCAGCTCCCGGCTCGTCACGATGATGAAGTACTTTCGGGAGCAGGGCTATCTCGTCCCCAACCTGAACTTCTTCACTTTCGCTCCGTATTACCGGAATCTGGGCGTGGGACGAATCGAACGGGAGTACTTTACGCAAACGCCCGGAGAAGAGCTGACCAGCTGGATCGAGAAGAACGGTTCTCCCACGCAGCCGTTCTTCATCTGGTATCACTGCACCACCATCCATCAGCCATACAACCCGCCGGCCGAGGACCTGCCCGCCCCGCTCGAGGAACTCATGAAAAGCCCCGGGATCCGAGCGGTCTTGACCGGGGCGATTGTTCCTACCGGGTCGACGCGATTCAGCGAATCCGACCGGCCGATTCTCAACGCGCTGTACGATGCGGAAATGAGGCGGATGGACCGCATTTTCGCGGCGGCCCTTTCGAAACTCACCGAAAAGACCCTTCTTGCCAACACGATCGTCATCTTTGCGGCAGATCATGGGGAAGAGCTCCTCGACCACGGTTTTGTCGGCCATGCCTCCACTTCGCTCCAGGCCAAGCTGTATCAGGAATTGACGCGCATCCCCCTGATCCTTTCCTGCCCAGGACTGATCAAGCAAGGCCGCGTGTCACGACCGGTCAATCAGACCGATATCTTTCCGACACTGCTCCGGCTTCTCAAGCTGCCGGAGCCTCTCCAGATGGACGGCCAGGACCTGTTCAAAGGCCGGTCGCGTCCCCTGTTCCTAGAGTCGGTCGTGGCCGGAAATCAGACCACCAAGGAGCGCGAGAAGACGTGGCTCCGCGGGGTGATCGACCGGCGCTACAAATACATTTCGACCGGAGAGTTGTACGATCTGAAGAACGATCCGGGCGAGAAGAACAATATTCTCAAAAGCCAGGCGGGTCTTGCCGCGCGTATGGAACAAGAGCTGGGAAAGTGGATGTCTGCCACGAGGCAGCGGCATGACCGGCTGTTCCCGCCTGATCCCAAGCCGGCTCCACCAGACCAGGCCGTTGCCCCTACGATTTTTACTCCTGAGAACGGGAAGAAGCTCGACTATGATGTTCACACTGGAATGCTTCTTTTCGATTGGAGCGGGGACATGGAAACCACCTACCTCGTCGAGTACGATATCGGCGCCGGCGATCACCACGTGGCCGGAATCTACGAAACACAGGGGAACCATCAGTTGCTTGGTCCCCTGGGGCGCGAGCTGTGGGAAAACCTGAAGGCGTGGAACCCCTTCAGGATCCGGGTATCCCGCAAGACAGATCCGCCGGTCTGGAGCAACTGGATCACCTTTGAGTTCTAGCGGGGCACGCGAAAGATGAGAACCAGAGCGAAACGCTTGGAGCGCGGACTCTTTGCCTCGGCCCGGACTGCCTGGCTGGTGACGGCCGCGTACACAATCCTCCTTTACAGCACTCTGACCCTGGCCTTCCGGCTCTATGTCTGGATGTTCGCTCGATTCGGCAAACCGTTCATGTCGTCCCTGATGGTTTGGATCTACGTGCCGGTCGGGCTGGCCCTGCTCGCCTTCCTGTTTTTCCGCCTCCCGCGCCGGCTCGGCCGCTATGTGGCTTTCCTGATGCTGGGCCTGAGCCTGGCCTTCTGCCTGGATCGCATTACGATACCCGCCAAGCGATTCCATTTCCTCGAGTATGCCCCCCTTGCCGTCCTGGTCTTCGACGCGCTGCGGTTCCACTGCCGCGATCGCTATCACTATGTCTGGACCATGGTCGTGGTGAGTCTGGTCGGTTTGGGAGATGAAATCATTCAAGGGATCCTCCCGAACCGTTATTTCGGCCTGAACGAAGTCGTAACCAATGCCGCGGCCGGGCTTTTTGCGCTTATTTTCGTTGGTTTCGTCCTGGGAGAAGAGAATTACCCGTGGCCCCGCAGAAGAGGCACCCCGGCCGCCGGATCCCAGCGCGAAGAGCCCCAGTCGGTGGAAATCTCGGTATAAAGGAACCGGCCATGGAACTCCATTCTCGGCTGAGAACCGGCGCGCTGCGCGCCGAGGTGATCACCTGGACCTTCTGTCTTTTGACTCTTGGGACAACCGGCATCGCTTTGGCTCAGGCGCCTGACGCCTCTTTGCAGGCTCAGGCTCCCGTCGTGCTCACAGCCGGCGACGAGTGGATTCCACTCCAGCCCGAGCTGGAAATAGAGCCTGACTCGGCACTGGACTTCTCCGGTTTCGGCTTCCTGGACCCGCCGGCCGGCAAGCACGGGAGAGTGATTGCCCGGACGGACGGGCAGTTTGCCTTTGCCGATTCCCCCCACAAGCCTCGCCGTTTCTACGGCGTGAACCTCTGCTTCGGCGCCCATTACCTGTCCAAACAGGAGTCAATCCGTCTCGCAGCGAGGCTCGGACGTCTGGGCTACAATGCCTTGCGCATCCACCACTACGAACGGGACCTGATCCAAGGCGAGAGGGTCAGCACATCCTTGAACCCGGAGAAACTGGACCAACTCGACTACCTGATCGCAGCGCTCATTCGTCGCGGGATCTACCTCACGACCGACTTGTATGTTTCCCGCCCCGTCCCCTATCGCGAAATTGGAATCGACCGGGGCGGCGTTATACCGATGAACACCTTTAAGATCCTGGTCCCGGTACACGAAGGGGCATTTGAGAACTGGAAGGCTTTCACTCGGGCTTTCCTCGGCCACGTGAACCCATACACCGGGCGCCGGTACGCGGAGGAACCAGCGCTGGCCTGGCTGGCGCTGATCAACGAGGGGAACTTCGGGAATTTCTTTGAGGACATCCGTCGAATCCCTGAATGGAAACAGGCGTGGAATCGCTGGCTGGCTCGGAGTTACGGCGACCGCCAGGGCCTGTCAGCCGCCTGGGGCCAGGAGCTGAAGGAGGGCGAAGAGCCTGCCACCCAGTCCGTTGAGCTACCGCCCGGACTCCGGGAGGAGAGCTTGCGGGCACGGGACTGCCTTCTATTCCTGGCCGATACGGAACGCGACACGGTGAGCCGGATGCGCACATTTTTGCGCCAGGAACTGGGCTGTTACGCCCTCTTGTCCAATGCCAGTTCCTGGACCCGCTTTACAACCGACCAGGGGGCGCGGACCACTTACGATTACGTCGACGAGCATTTCTACGTCGACCACCCTCAGTTCCTCGAAACTCCCTGGCGTCTCCCGAGCCGTTGTCCGAACACCAGCCCGATTTCAGGCGGAGCTTCGGGTGGCCGTGCGATCGCCTTCACCCGGCTTTTCGATAAGCCGTTCACCGTGACCGAATACAACTACTCCGCACCCGGCCGGTTCCGAGGCGTGGGCGGCATATTGACCGGCGCGCTCGGCGCCCTTCAGGGCTGGTCCGGGATCTGGCGGTTTGCCTACAGCCACAGCCGCGAAGCCATGTTCACGCCTGCCCGGATGGCCTACTTTGACACCGCCTCCGATCCGCTTAGCCAGGCCGCCGACCGGGCCTCTCTCTGCCTGTTCCTGCGCGGCGATATGCAGACGGCCCCACATAGCTTGGCGCTGGTCATGACGGATGAGGATTTGAATCGGCCAACGGGTAAGATCCCGACCCTCGCACCGAGCTGGCATTGGCTGGCCTGGGTGACGCGCCTGGGCACCCAGGTCCTGCCCAGTCCAGAAAAGGGGCCGGCACACACCGCTATCCTGCCCCTGGCCTGGCAGACGCCGGCCGCTGCCTACGCCGGGAATGGCGTCCTGCCCGTCAATCCGTATTCAGTCGACGACTCGAGCCTGATCCTGGCGTTGCAGCAGCAGAAGTTTCTTTCGTCCGAAGCAGTCCTGGACCCCGCTCGAAAGTCCTTTCGCAGTGAAACCGGTGAAGTCACGATCGACGCCCCCGGTGACCGGCTGGTGCTTGACACCGTGCGGACAGCGGGCGGCTACGCTCCGGCCGGCTCGACTGTCGACGCCGCCAACGGAGGCGTAAAAGTCTTCGTGGAAGGCAGTGATGCGACGGTGTGGGTCAGCTCCCTGGACGGGAAGCCGATCCGGCAGAGCCGCAGGCTGCTGGTCACTCATCTGACCGATCTGCAGAATACCGATATTCGATATGCCGAACCGGCCCGGCAGACCCTCCAGGACTGGGGGCGGCTGCCCTACCTGGTTCGAACCGGAAAGGCCGTCGTCAGCCTGCGCCTTGAATCACCCGGAAAGTACCGGGTCTGGGCGCTGGGAACCGGCGGCAAACGCCTGACCCACCTGCCGGTCCAGATTGCGGCGGGCGTGCTGACTTTTACCGCCGATGTCGCCGGCGATCCGGCAGCCGGGGCCAGAATGATGTATGAAGTGGCGCGGAAGTAGAGGCTTTGAAAGCGAAACGCACAATGGCCGGAAAGCGGGAGGGAACCATGACAGATGAGGTCAACAGCCTTTACCAGGAGTACGAACGCAGCCTTATTGACCGGCGCGAGTCGCTGCGGCGGCTGGCGCTCGTGACCGGCGGGACGGTCGCGGCCTCGGTCATAGTGCCGGCGTTGGAGGGCGGCGAAGCCAGGGCTGAGGTCGTGCCCAAAGATGATCCTCGCCTGGAGACCGGCTACATCAAGTACCCGGGTGCGAGCGGCGAGATGCGCGCCTATTCCGCCCGGCCCAAAGACGCCGTAAAACTCGCCGGCGTTATCGTCATCCACGAGAACCGGGGCCTGAATCCTCATACTGAAGATATCGCCCGGAGGGCGGCTCTGGAGGGCTTCCACGCCATCGCCCCGGACGCGCTTTCCCCGCTGGGGGGAACTCCGGCGAGCCCCGACGAGGCCCGCCCCCTGTTTCAGAAACTGGACCGGGAGGCGAACACGAAAAACTTCGTCGCTGCCGTCGCGTACCTGAAGACCCAGCCTCAGGCCACCGGCAAGGTCGCCTGCATGGGCTTCTGCTGGGGCGGGGCGGTCACCAATCTGGTGGCCGTGAATGCGCCGGACCTGACCGCCGCCGTCCCGTTCTATGGCAGCCAGCCCGCGCCGGAGGATGTGCCGAAAATCAAGGCCGCCATGCTCATCCACTATGCGGGTGACGACCAGCGGATCAACGCAGGAATTCCGGCTTTCGAGGAAGCGCTCAAGAAGGCCGGCGTAGAGCATACGATCCATATGTACGAAGGCGCAGGGCACGCTTTCATGAATGACACCGGCCAACGGTACCACAAAGAGGCGGCCGAGCTCGCCTGGAAGCGCACGGTGGAGTTCCTGAGGGCGAAACTCAAGTGAAGGCTGGGGCTCCGGCAGCCGAGACAAGCAGTTCAGCTGTCCTTCCCTTGGCGCCACTGCCTGGCCACTTCCGCCACAAACGGGGCCACGTGGGTGAAGAAACGATGGTAGCCGGCGCAGAGGTAATTGAGCGCCGGCCCGCCATCCGGAGCCGGGATGAACCGGTTCCTGGGGCATTCTCCGTGGCACATGTCACGGACTTCGCAACGCCCGCAGTTACCGGGCAAATCCTGGAGCTTGGCTGACCCGAATGCCCGCTGCACCGGACTCTCGAGCAGCTCGACCAGAGGCGTCTGCAGGAGGTTGCCAACGAGGTGTCCGGCATCCACGAAATGATCACAGCAATAGAAGTCGCCGTTGCGCTCCACGACCGGGATGTCACCGCAAGTCGGCCGGAAAAGACACAATGAATGCTCCTGCCCGAAAGCCGTCCGGGCGGCTTCCTCGATGATCTGGACTTTGATCCGGCCGATATCCCCGGACACCCACTCATCGAAAACCGCGCACAGAAAGTCGCCCCAGGCTTTCGGTTCCACGCTGTCGATGCTGACGCCGCCCGGCCCGTCCGGACACCGTTCGACAAGCGGAAGGAAACTCACGTAGGAGGCGCCAATCTGCTTGAAAAACCCATAGACCTCAGCAGGCCGGCTGACATTGCAGGCGCTGACAACGCACAGGATATCCGTAAGAACACCATGACGGCGCAGAACCTCATACCCACGAATCGTCTGGTCGAACGTGGCGTTGCCGTCGCGGGTGGTTCGATACCAGTCGTGCATTTCGCGAGGACCGTCCAGGCTGAGGCCCACGGCAAAAGATTCCTCCGCCAGAAACTTGCCCCACCGCTCGTCAAGCAGGGTCCCGTTCGTCTGGATGCCGTTCGAAATGACTCGTCCGACAGGACAATGACGACGTTGAATCTCGACAACCAGGCGAAAGTAATCGAGGCCAAGCAGAGTCGGTTCCCCGCCATGCCAGGAAAACCGGATGACTTCATCGGGCGACGCTTCAATCTGCTGCCGGATGTACTCTTCGAGAAGATCTTCGGGCATACGCGACGGCCCGCGGCCGCGTCCGAGCTGGGCCTTGGAGAGGTAGTAGCAGTAGCGGCAACGGAGATTGCACGCCGCTCCGGCTGGTTTCGCAAAAATCTGAAAACTCCGGCGCGTCTTCGACCCTTCAGGCGCTTGCATCCGATTCCTCCCAGAGTGTCAGCCAATAGCGCCTATTTTAGGGCGGGAATGCGTTTTGTGTTGCTCGCTTCGTTTAAAATGGGCGGACATGAAGCGCTTCTCTGGCCTGATCGTCTTTGGCGCCTTGGCTTGGTCCATATCCCTATTCGCCCAAAGCCCGGGCAACCTGCTTTTTTTCCGTGCCGCTGAAGCGGAGAGACTGCGGGACCTGATCCGAAAGAACGATCCCTCGATTCAGGCCCTCGCGGCGGTCATCAAGAAGAAGGTCCGGGCTTCCCTGCGGGCCGGCCCCTGGAGCGTGACGTTTCACCGACCCGAGGGCGTGGCGGTGGGGCCGAACGATTTTTTCAGTGAAGGACCCTACTGGTGGCCGGATCCAAAGAATCCGGGCGGCCCGTACATTCGGCGTGACGGGGAACGCAACCCTGATCGCTTTACCGCCAACGACGACGACCTGAGCAGAATGAGCGCCGCCGTCTTTAACCTGGGCGTGGGGGCCTACTTCCTGGAGGACGCCGAGGCTGCCCGGCGGGCCGGCGACGTGCTGCGCGTGTGGTTTATCGACCCGGCCACGCGGATGAATCCGAACCTCGAGCACGGACAAGCCATCAGGGGGATCAACACCGGCCGGGGAGCGGGGATCATCGACACCGTTCCCCTGATCTGGGCTGTCCAAGGGATGTCGCTGTTGCAAGCCAGCGGCCGCTGGCAGGCCGAGGACTCCGCGCCGGTCCGGGCCTGGTTTCGCGACTATCTTTCGTGGCTGACTTCAAGCCCAAAGGGGACCGCCGAAAAGCGCAGCCGGAACAACCACTCGACCTGGTGGACCGCGCAAGCGGCCAGCTACGCCCTTTTTGTCGAGGATCTGGAGACTTACGACACGACGGTCTGCTGGTTCCGGGAAACACTGGTCCCGAATCAGATCCAGCCGGACGGCAGCTGTCCGCGGGAAGAGGCAAGGACGCGCTCGCTCAGCTACTCGGCCATGAACCTGAACGGCTTTGCCCTGCTCTGCCGCCTGGCCGAGATCAAGGGGCAGGATTTGTGGAATTTCAAAGGTCCTGGAGGGTCAAGCGTGGTCGTGGCCATCCGGTACCTCTTTCCTTTCATCAAAGACCCCGGCCAGTGGAAGAAGCAACAGATCACGACGTTTGCACCCGAGTCGGTCTATTTTTACGCGCTGGCCGGCCGGGCAACCGGCAACTGCGAATACCTGAGACAATTCGAATCGCTTACGGAGCAGGTGGACGAGCCGCCCCTCCTGATGGTCAGGTCGATATTGGCGGCGCAATAATCGCCCAAAAGGCGGAGCTCGCAGCTGGCGAAATGACATGCCGCCAGGACTCCTGGCAGGGCTTGCGAATCTTCGCCGGCGGTGTAGAATCTCCTCTATTCGGTCGGATTTTGACCAGCAAATGGGGTGTGGGCCAGGCTCACACGGGAGGGTCCCATGAGAGTCCTTATCTCCCTGTTCGGTTTATTGCTCGCCGGATTGAGCGCTTTTGCCCAGACGCCTTCGACGGGGGTAGTCGGGCGCATAACAGACGCCACCGGAGGAGTCATCCCGGGCGTTACGATCAGGGTAACCAACCTGGACACCAACGTCAGCCAGGAGGGGATTTCCAACGAGACGGGCGATTACGCCGTCCCTTTCCTGAATCCCGGCCGGTACGTGCTGGAAGCCTCAAATCCGGGGTTCCGCACGTATAAGCGGGAAGAATTCACGCTGGTGGTGGACCAGACCCTGCGACTCGACATACGCCTGGAAGTCGGCACCGAAAACGAAACCGTCACCGTGACGGACACCCCACCGGTCCTGAATACGGAAACGGCAACCCGTGGGGAAGTCACGAACAAGGATGAAATCGCAGAGCTGCCGCTGGATGGCCGCAATTTCAGCGATCTGGCCTTGCTGACGGGAGGCGTCATCCCCAAGGGTGACGGCGGCGACGGCAGCTACGCGGTCAATGGCGCGCGGGCCGACAACGGCGGGTTCCTGCTCGACGGGATGAACAACACGCAACGGCGCAATACCGGGATGGTGGTGAATCCCCCGATCGAGGGGGTCCAGGAATTCAAGATGCTGACCTCCGGCTATTCGGCCGAGTATGGCCGCTATGCGGGAGGGATGCTCACGGTCGTCACCAAGAGCGGGACGAACCGCTTGCGGGGCTCCCTGTATGAATTCATCCGCAACGACATGTTCGACGCCGCCGGATTCTTCGATCCCATCGATGACAATGGCGACAGGGTCAAGTCAAAGCTGCGGCGCAACCAGTTTGGGGCGACGGTAAGCGGGCCGGTTTATTTCCCAACCATGTATGACGGCCGTAATCGGAGTTTCTTCATGTTTACCTGGGACTCGCTGCGTCTGATCGACGGCAAGAGCCAGCGCGGCGTGGTGCCGAATCCCGCGATGCTGCAAGGCAACTTCACGGGCGTTACCGACTCTTACGGCAAGCCAATCACTTTGACCGATACGACCACCAAGAAACCGTTCCCGAACAACCAGATTCCGGCCGGCCGCTTGGATCCGGTCGCCCAGAAACTGGCCAGGTATTATCCCCAACCCAATCTGAGCGGCGCCGGCCCCTACAACTTCATTTCTACCGGCAACGCCACCAACAGCTTCAACAGCTTCGGCGTGAAAATCGACCACAACGTCAATGATACCGACCGGGTTACAGCCGGTGGCTTCTGGAGAACCCGGGCTGAGTGGGATCCGATCATGACCAGCCGGTCGCCGATTCCTCTTTTCGGTTCCAGCAACGACACTTTCGAATTGCTGATGTACATCAGGTATCTGAAATCCATCAGCGCGACGATGTTCCTCGAGACGGCCGTCAACTTCTCGCGGCGGACCAACAACCAGGTGTGGCCCTACAGTGCCGACAAGGACTGGACCGCCGAGACGGGTTTCAAGGGTGGAACAGGGAACCCCATCGCTGCGGGACCGCCCTACATCCAGGTCACCGGTTATATTCCGCTCGGTCCGGCCAACGACATTCCGAAGATCTGGTCATACAACAACTACCAGTACACAGGAGCCATCACCTGGATCAGAGGGCGCCATTCCTTCAAGTTCGGTGGCGACTTCCTGCGCATGCAGTACTTTTCTCGCAACTACGGGGACACGCGCGGCCGCGTCAGTTTTCTGGGACGCTTCACAGGGCATCCGCTGGCGGATTTTGTGCTCGGCTGGGCCGACAGCGAACGCCGACAACTGGACGCTTCCGGGCCCTACCACCTGGTGTCGAACTATGCCGGCTTTATTCAGGATGATTTCAAAATTGCACCCAGCCTGACCCTGAACCTCGGCCTGCGTTACGATCTGATGAAGCCGCCCCGTGAGAAATTCGGCGCACTGGCGATGTTCATGCCCACGCTCGGCAAAATCGTGGTTGCCGGGACAGGGACCATGTCGCAGCCGGAATTCGATCAACGGCTGGCTGACGCGAAGCTCGCGGACTACGTCATCAAGGCGTCCGAAGTCGGGCTTCCGGAAACGATCGTGAAGACCGATCGGACCGACTTCGGTCCGCGTTTCGGATTCGCCTGGCGCATGTTCGGCAGCACCAGGACGGTTCTGCGCGGCGGCTACGGGATTTTCTATGGCTCAAGCTCGCTTTACCGGATGGACGAGTACTCGGACACCTATCCGTTCTCAGTCACTGAGACCTTCAGCCGGGTAAGCAGCAACCCGCTGCGACTTACGCTCTCCAACCCGTTCCCGGTAGACCGCCGCGGCTTCAGCGGAGTGACCAGCAGTTACGGCCGCGAGAATCCCGAACCGCAGAGCCAGTACATCCAGTCCTGGAACCTGACCCTGGAGCGAGAGTTCGCGGAAGGCACCGTGATCGAGGCCGCCTACGCCGGATCGAAAGGCACACACCTGCAACGGCGCTACGATATCAATCAGGCGGGCCGCAGCGAAGCAGACCGTACCCTGAGACCTTACCCGGCCTTCAGCTCCATTAACGTCATCAACGACGGCTCAACCTCGATCTACAACTCCGGCCAACTGACGGTGCGGCGGCGTTTCGCCAAGGAGCTGTTTGTCCGAGGCTCGTACACGTTCGCCAAATCCATCGACGAGTCGTCGAACACCGGCGGAACGATCTCATACAACTTCTCGCAGGCCCAGGACTCGCGCAACCTGAGACTGGAGCGCGGGAGGTCGGACTTCGACATCGGCCACACCTTTGCCGGCAGTTTCATCTGGACACCCCATTTCTCGGAGCACTGGCTGGCCCGCGACTGGCAGTTATCCGGAACAAGCACCATATACAGCGGCCCGCCTTTCACGCCGCGGGTCGCCAACTACAACTACACAAATGGCGAAGCCAGCCGGCCCGACCGTATCGTCTCGGGCAAGGTGTCAAACCCTTCACCCGATCTGTGGTTTGACCGCACGGCCTTTCCAGTTGTGCCCACCGGCGCCTACCGCTTCGGCAATTCGGGGCGAAACATCCTGGATGGTCCGGGAACGGTGATCATCAATACCTCCGTCTCACGGCGAATCAGGCTGGACGAAACTCGGGTGTTCCAGTTCCGGCTGGAAGCCTTCAACATCCCGAATCATCCGAATTTCAACCTGCCTGAGAATAACGTGGATGTAGCGACCGGAGGCACCATCAACCGGGCTAAGAACAGTCGAAACCTGCAGATCGGGCTAAGATTGGAGTTTTAGCTCCAGGGGGCGACGATCAAGTTGCTCACTCGCGGTCAGGCTCCTCGGCCTGGCCCGACCGGATCGCCTCTCTGATCGCGGCAATGAGGACGTCATGAGGCACGGTCTTTGTCAGGTATCGGACCGCCCCGGCCGCGGCCATCCTGGCGGCGACGTGTTTTTGCTCGTGCATCGAGAGGCCGATGATTTTTGTAACCGGAATCCGTTCGCATATCTGCCGGGTCGCCTCCACTCCGTCCATCCGGGGCATCGAGATATCCATCAGTATGACATCCGGCTTGAGTTTCAGAGCCAGCTCGACTGCCTCGACTCCGTCCGCAGCTTGCCCGACCACCTCAATTCCCTTCTGTGACTTAAGCAGTCGCTCCAGGCCGTCGCGAAGGACGGCATGGTCATCAGCCAGGAGAACACGGATCGTCTTGCGGCGCGGCCCGGCGCTTGTCACAGCCTGCGGCTCTGCAGGTTCGGCGATCGGAGACTCCTCGATAAGAGCGGCGACAGGCGGCGCGTAACCCTCCGGGATGCGGCAGGGAACCACAATCGTCACCCTCGTTCCCTGCCCCGGCCGGCTGTCGACTTCCAGCCGTCCGCCCGAGAACTCCATTCGTTCACGGATCGTGAACAATCCCAGGCGGCTTCCGACAGATGTGTCGCTGTTCGCGGTTCCCGCAGCCTGGGCATCAAAACCGATCCCTTGATCGCTCACCTCGACCTGGATCTCGCCGGCGCCGGCCCGAGCCATCTTTACTGCGGCTTTGTCGGTCCTGGCGTGCTTGGCGACGTTGAGCAGCAGCTCGCGCACAGCCCGGAAGAGAATGTAGCGAAGCTCCTGTGCCTGAAGCTCGACCTGGTCTTCGACCTGTACATCCACCTGCAGACCATACTGCTGCCTGGCCCACTCGGCCACCCATTCCAAGACCTGGCGCATA
The DNA here is from genome assembly GCA_041946865.1 of Acidobacteriota bacterium. Lineage (GTDB taxonomy): Bacteria > Acidobacteriota > UBA6911 > RPQK01 > RPQK01 > RPQK01. Next base: position 20,590 of record JBHGBF010000046.1, read on the forward strand.
GTCCCGACCTGCAGCACCGGGGGGCTGAGTTCAACAGTCAGCGAGCGGGACGTGGCTACCGCCTGATCCAGCAGTGACTTGACTTCGGCAATGGCAGCCCGGGTGTCGGCGGCATCGACACGCCGTTCGACGACCCCAAGATTGAATTTGGCTCCAACCAGCGTTTGCTGCAGGTCATCGTGAAGCACCTGAGCCAGCCGTTGCCGCTCGCGCAGCGCAGCTCTGGTCAGCTCACCGGCTGCGATCGACAGCTGACGAGACCGTTCCTCGGCCAGGGCTGTTCGCTCCCGGACCCGCTGTTCGAGCGTCTCGTTGATCTCCTTGAGCTGCTGCTCGGTCTTTTTCAGCCGGCTGATATCGAGGTTTATGCCGGCCCAGCAGATCACCTGTCCCGATTCATCACGCACCGGGACCCCGCGGGCCAGGATCGAGTGCCAGTTCCCGTCCACGCCCCGATAACGGTGCTCGATGTCCCAGGTCCCGCCGGTGCGGACGCATTCCTTCCACGCCGCGATGGTACGTTCGGCATCGTCCGGGTGAAGCACGTCCCCCCAACCAAAGTTCGAACATTCCTCCTGAGTCTGCCCGACCAGGTCCAGAAACGATTTGCTGGCATAAAGGTTACGTCCGTCCGGGGCACAAACCCAGACTCCGTAGTCGATCGATTCCCCGATTGCCCGGTACAGCCGTTCGCTGTTGCGCAGCGCTTCCTCGGCCTGCTTGTGGTCTGTGATGTCCCTCCAGGCCGCAACTCCCCCGACGATGTCGCCGTTCTTGTTTCGTAGCGGAGCCGCATTGCAGGAAAATGTCAGGCGCTTTCCCTCGGAGTTAAGCTGGACTAGTTCCTGGTCCCTTACAATTTCCCCCTTGGTGATAGTGCGGGTGAGCGGAAGCTCCTGGACCGGCATGGGCGTCACACCGTCACCATAGTAAACCCGCCAACGTGAGGCCACATCACCGATGGTCATCCCGGCATGCGGTCCGCCCAGGGTCGCCTGTCCGTGCTTGCTGACCATCTTGATCCGTCCCTCGGGCGCCTCGGCGATCGTGATCCCTTCCGGGACGTTCTCCATGAGCGCGTCAAGCAGCTGCTTGGCCTCCTCGAGCTTCTCCTCGGCGCTGACACGGTCGGTCACGTCGGTGAAAAGGACCGCAAACTCCTTCGGGCCGCACTTGTAAGCGAAGACCTCATACCGCCGGCCGAGCGGCGCAGCGCCGTGTACAAAACGAACCGGCTCTCCGGTGGTCACAACATGCCCACAGGTGTCGATCCAGAAATCCTCCAGGTCGGGAAGCAGCTCACGGACACGGCGCCCGATGACGCCGGCCCGGTCCAAGCCGGTCAGTCGCTGAAACGCAGGGTTCACGTCTAGAAATCGGCAATCGCACGGGCAACCGTTGGCATCGGTGATCAACTCCTGGACCGCAAAACCCTCGGTCATGCTATTAAAAATCGTCTGGTATCGTTCCTCACTCTTGACGTGGGTGTCGTCCGAGCCCCACTGAGCTTTCATTGAAGAGACTCCCAAGTGAATAACTCCTCGTTAGGAGTCTACATATCTTTGCCGGAAACTTCCAAATTCGCGTCGTTCATTCTTCAACCTCGCACAGGCCGAAGCCCGAAAACGAACAGCGGCGCGGTCCCGCCCCCAAAAGTCTGACAATCTCACGGATTTGCGAGCCGAGTGCGCGGCTGGTTACTAACCGTAACATTTCCGCTAGACACTCCAGTCGCATTGGAAGTTTGATGAGACTTTGCCGTGGTTGTGCTGATCCCCGCTCCGGCGGGCAGGGGAAAGGGCGGTTATGTGCTCTAACCGGAAGGACTCATCTTCCTCGGCGCCCGGAGAGGGCGCTTCCTCTCACCCTATCGGATGCCGGATAGAACCAACAGACTCCGGAAGGAGTGTCATGAAAAATACCTTGTCGGTCTTCTCCGTCATGCTCATGCTTTTTGTTTTCATTCTTCCCGCTCTCGGACAGGCCCCCGATCGGTCGTTTCCTCAGATACCGCCTTCGGTCCTCGCGCCGCCTCTGGAGGAGGCCAGCGACGCCGGGGATCCGATGGCGAGCCGGTTGTTTCGTACCACTTCGACGCGGCCTCAAATCCAGCTGGGTGGCTTCTGGGATTTCGTGACTGACCCTGACGGCGTCGGGGAGTCGCAGCGGTATTTCGCCGCTTTCCCGAATCCGGAGACCCGGATCTGGGTTCCCGGGACGTGGAACTGCTACGGCCGCTACTGGCACTATGAGGGACCGGCCTGGCTTCGGCGCACCTTCGAAGTTCCCGCCGAGGGCCAGTTGCGGCTGCGGTTCGCAGGCGTGTTCTACCTGGCCAAGGTCTGGCTTGACGGCAAGCTGCTCGGTGATCACGAAGGCGGCTACACACCCTTCTCGTTTGTCGTCAATCACGTCGCCAAGGGGGAACATGAAATCGTGGTTCTGGTCGATAACCGGCTCCACGACGAGAGCCTTCCCAAGAAGGGAGTCGACTGGTTTCCTTACGGGGGCATCTATCGCCCGGTCTATGCCGAGCTTGTGCCCGGCCTGTTTATCGACAGTTTTCATGTTGTGCCCGTGGCGGCAGCCGGCCAGGCCACTCTTAAGGTGAAGGCCTTCTTGAGGAACCCATCCGGACAGGAACGGCGCGAGCGGATCACGTTCGAAGTCAACCGCAAGATTCTTTACTCCGCGCCCCATGCCCTGACGGGAACCACGCCTGAGGTGACCTTCAGCGCGGTGCTTGAAAACCCGCGGCTGTGGTCGCCCGAGTCACCTTTTCTTTACAGCGCAAGGTTGTCTTTGCAGGAGAATCGCGACGATCAGTTCACTCGATTCGGCATCCGCTCCTTCACGCTCGACGGGTACAAGATCCTGCTCAACGGGCGCCGCTTCAAGCTGGCGGGCGCCAACCACCACGACGACCATCCCGATTGGGGCTCGGCGCTGCCTCCCCACATCATCCGCCAGGATATCGAGATCTTGAAGCGCATGGGCGCCAACGCCGTCCGCAGCCATTATCCAAACGACGAGGTCTTCATGGACTACTGCGATGCCAACGGTTTGGCCTTCATGAGCGAGGTGCCGGCCTGGCAGTATTCGACCCGCCAGCTGGCCTCACCCGCGGTTCAGAACAAGATCAAATCCCAGTTCGCCGACATGGTCTACCGAGACATGAACCATCCGTGTGTCTTCAGCTGGTCCCTGGGGAACGAATGGCCCGAATTCGACAAGTCCTACGAGGTGATGAAATCGCTCGTCCAGTACGCGAAGAGCGTCGACAGCACCCACTTTCTGACTTACGTCACCGGGGGAGCGAAGTTCGGCAACGTGTCGCGTCTGCTCGATATCATCTCGACGAACTGGGCCCAGTATCAGTGGTACGATCCCTTCACCTGCCTGGACGGCGAGGAAGGGAAAAAAAGCCTGGCCGATCTCGACAAAATCCACGAGGCCTTTCCTGACAAGCCTGTTATCCTGACCGAGTTTGGCGGAGCTGAGTCGCAGGCAGGCTGGCACAATTGGGGAAACGTCAAATGGAGTGAAGAGTACCAGGCTCGAAACGTCGCGGATTCAGGGCGTTACGGGCTCAGCCGCGACTGGATCTCGGGTGGCTGTGTCTGGCAATTCTGCGATAGTCGCAGCACGCCTTCGCGGTTTCTGTCAGGCCGGCTGCACGGTTGGAACGCCAAGGGCGTCGTGGATTCATACCGTGCGCCCAAGCTCGCTTTCTATGAGCTGCAGAGGTTGTTTCATCAGTACCGGTGGACAAGCGAGGAACCGTCGAGTCCAACGACTCGGAGCTTCGATTAGCTTTGGGTAGCGCCCGGGGAGTAAAATCCCCGGGGCGCGCAGGCATAAGGACCGCCTGGCCGCCGGGGAAACCGAAACCATGCACAGCGCCTAAGAAGCGCTGAGGAGCTATGAGAAGCTATGAAAAGAGAAGCCATCCCTGTCGACTTCGTCTTTAACCCGAACTGGTGGTTTCAGGAGTGCGGGATCAGCTTCGACGAGTCCTTCTACCTCGACACGGAGCGAAGAATCGAGAACGACCGTGTCATGAGGAGGACACTGTTCGAGCGTTTCGGCCTGGAAGAGAGCGACCCGGTGCCACGTCCGATCCTCGGTTCCATGCACGTGGCAGGGGGGTTTGTGATCCCGGCGCTTTTCGGCGCGGAGATTCGCTTTGCCGAGAATCAGGCGCCCTATGCTGTCCCACTCGAGCTGACCCGCGATCAGGTCATGCGGCTCGAAGTGCCCGATGTCGAGAACCGCTGGCCTCTGAAACAACTGCTCGACCAGGCCCAGGATCTTTCTCGTCGCTTCGGCTATGTGCTCGGCGATCTGAACACGGACGGGATTCTCAACACGGCACTGTGCCTGCGCGGCCAGCCACTGTTTCTGGACTTTTACGACGATCCGGGTCTGGTGAACCACCTGACGCGGGTCGTCGCCGAAACGATCTGCCGCGTGGCGTCGAGAATCACAGAAGTCTCCGGCTCTGCTTCGATTGCGGTGAATCGTTCGATTGTCCACGTCGATTCCCGCATCTTTCTGAACGCGAACTGTTCGCTGCACATGGTTTCCCCAGCGCTTTACGAATCGCAGCTTCTGCCGGCCGAGCGGATCCTTTCGTCCAGGATGCGGCCTTACGGAGTGCATCATTGCGGGGATAACTGTCACCTGTTTGCGGATTTTTACGCAGAGCTCGGAGCTGTCTTTGTCGACGTCGGCGCGGGCTCCGACATCAGAACGGTCCGAAAAGCCCTGCCCGAGGCTTTCCTGAACCTTCGACTGAAACCCACTGATCTTTTGACGGAAACAGCGGAATACTTACGCGGCGAGGTAAACCGGATGATCCGGGAAAGCGAGGTGAAGCACAAGACCGGGGTGTGTTGCGTCAACATGGAATACGGGACGCCGGACGAGAACGTGGCGGCGGTCATTGACGCGGCTCGAAACCACGAGTGACAGTCAGCGCAGTCGGCCGCCTGACGTTCCGGTTCACCCGGCCGGGGGGCGGTTGTCGAGTTTTTTGACACACGTGTGCAAAACTTCTTGACAAAGCGAAGCTGAGTGCTTAGGGTTCAAAATGCAGGTTTAGACTCGGACGGCGGCGGCCTGGCGACCTGGGGGGCAGGAGCTCGGGGGCGGACGGCTGGCGGCCTTGGACTTGAACACGTTTGCACTTCTTCTGCTGGAGGAGGGGAGAATGAAAAGCAGCGTTATCTCTTGGAAGTCGTTCCTGGGAATTGTAACGATTACTGTTTTACTGTCTTGCCCCGCGATGGCGCAGCTGGACCGTGCCACCTTGACGGGCACGATCACCGACCCGGCGGATCTGCCGCTGGCAGGCGCCCGGGTCTCGATCGTTCATAAGGGCACCGGCCTCGAGCGGGAAGCCGTAGTGCCGGAGAGCGGCGCCTACACCTTTCCTGCCTTGCCGATCGGACATTACCAGGTCACGATTGCGGCCACCGGCTTTAAGTCGGTGCGGTTCGAGGATATCGAACTGCAGGTAGGCACGGTCCGCACCTTGAACGCCCGCCTCGAGATCGCTAGTGACGCCGTAGAGGTGGAAGTACGGGGCGAAATGGAGCAATTGCAGCGGACCTCTGCTGAGATCGGCAACGTTATCCAGGACAACCAGATTGCCTCGCTGCCGGTCAACGGCCGGCACTGGGCGGGCCTCATGCTCTTGACACCCGGCGCAATCAATACCGGCTCCGGCAGTCAGGATTCCACACGTTTCATCGGCCGCGCGAACGACGACAACAACTGGACGCTCGATGGCGTCGACAATACCGCGATCAAAGACCCGACTTACGGCAGCAATATCCGCCTGGTGGTGAGCATGGACTCGATCGCGGAATTCAAGGTCAGCTCGTCGCTTTATTCCGCAGAATCGGGCGGCGGCATGGGCGGGCAGGTCCACCTGGTCTCCAAAAGCGGCACCAACGATTTTCACGGCGGGCTTTTCGAGTATGTGCGTAATGACATCTTCGACGCCCGCACGGTTTTTGACGGCCCTGAGCTTCCGCCGTTTCGTCTGAATCAGTTCGGAGGCAACATCGGCGGCCCGATTGTGAAAAACAAGGCGTTCTTCTTCTTCAACTATGAAGGCCTCCGGCAGCGCAAGGGCTCGACCTACATCTCTCAGGTTCCCAGCAGCCTGCTGCGCTCCGAAGTGATGACGGTTTCACCCGAACTGAAGCCTCTGGTCGACAAGTACCCCGCCGGCATCCGGCCGACCAACGACCCGTATGTCGATGACTTCGTCGCGGATTTCTCGAACACGAGCGACGAAGACAGCATGACGGCACGCATTGACTTCAACATCTCTGAAAAAACGACGCTCTACGGCAGGTGGAACTTCAATGACCATTACAGCACCAGCCCAAGCGGCCTGCGCAAGGAGTGGTACGACGGCGAAAGCCAGCGGCCGCAGAACTTCGCACTCCAGCTGCAGCGGACCTTCAGTCCCTCGCTTCTGAACGAGGTGAAGCTCGGAATCAACCGCGTTCCGCGCAAGGAAGGCAACTTCGGCGCCTTCGAGGCGATGGAATTCGGCATCCCCGGCCTGACCTCCGTGCCGCGCAACGAGCATCAGTATGAGATCGGGACCACGGCCGCCCTGATCGACAACCTCAGCCTCTACCGCGGTCGTCACAGTTTCAAGTTCGGCGTTGAGGTGCGCAAAATCTGGATGAACGTGGGCTGGTCGCCGTCGCGCAGCGTGGGTTTCGAAGACATGGAGGCGTTCATCAACAACCAGGTGGAAGGGATCGATATTGACGGGGGAATGCCGATGGTCGGCGGCCGCCGTACCTACTACTTCGCGTACGCTCAGGATGAGTGGAAGCTGCGTCCGAACTTCACGCTGAGTCTGGGTGCGCGTTACGAGTACTATACCGTCATCAGGGAGGAACACGATCGGCTGCTGGTGTTCGACACGAGCATCGGCGATTTTGCACCCCAGGGAACTCCGGCGTATCAACCCGACCGCAACAACATCGCGCCTCGCCTCAGCTTTGCGTGGTCCCCCACCGCCTTTAAGGACAAGACGGTTATCCGCGGCGGCTATGGAATGTACTACGGCCCAGGTCAGGTGGATGACGTCATGGCAGGGATTGAGACCTACGAGGAAAGTTTCGCTCTTGACTCTGCGGATGTCCCAAACCTCTCGTTTCCGGTCGAACCGTTTTTGGATCAGGCCGTTTCCGAGGGGAGAACGCCACGCCACCTCCTGCCTTGGCGGGAAGATATGTACTCGCAGCATTGGGGCCTGTCTATCCAGCAGCAACTGCCGGCGGAGTTCGTAGCCCAGGTCTCTTATAACGGCGGCAACGCCCACAAGATCCTGTCGCGGACTTACATCAACAACATCAATCCGGCTACCGGCAAGCGCCCCTGGCCCAAATTCGGAAAGATCGACTCCAAAGAATCAGCCGGCAACGGAAGCTTCAATTCCCTGCAGGTTTCTTTGAAGCGGCGCCTGTCCGGAGGTTTGCAACTCGGCGGGGAATACATGTGGTCGCATTCCTTGAACGACGGCATGATCGGGGGCGGCGAGTCTACGGCGCCTCAAAACGTTCTGGACCGCAGGGCCGGCAAGGCGAACAGCAACTATGACATCCGGCAAACCGCGACCACGAACTTCCTCTGGGAACTGCCTTTTGGTCCCGGCAGGCGCTTTTTAACATCGGGCGTCGCTGGCGCTATCCTCGGAGGATGGGACTTGAGCGGTATCTGGGCCGCGCGCACCGGCAGGATGCTGTCGGTGAGCGTCAGCCGCAGCTCCAAGGATCTCCCGGACGGGAATTCGAGCAACCAGCGGCCGGACCTCGTGCCCAACGTCCCCCTCTATCCGGAAGAGCAGACGATCTCGAACTGGATGAACCGCAGCGCATATGCGGTCCCGGCTAAGGGAAAGTGGGGAAATCTCGGTCGCAACACTCTGACCGGACCGGGCGTGAACCAGTGGGACATCGCCCTGCTGAAAACGGTGCCGATCAACGAGCGTCACAAGATCTCCTTCCGAGCCGAGTTCTTCAACTTCTTCAACCGGCCGCATCTCGGCAACCCGGGGACCAACATCTCCTCGTCATCGTTCGGGCGCATCACTTCGCCCATGAACCGTGACATCGGGACTGGCACGCCCCGGCAGATCCAGTTCATGCTGCGATGGGCTTTTTAGCGCAGACGCCAGTCAGCGAGGCATCCCAGGCAGTAAGCGCCAAGGGGCGTTCCGGGCGGCAGGCCCAGAACGCCCCTTCCGGCTTGTAGCGCGCAACTACGAACAAATCGTGACGCTACTGCCCGATTCGATTCCCGCAACACAAAACTAGCTCATCAGGTCCGGGTTGTTCGGGCCGAAATGCTTGAGCATGACGAGGGGATCCGCTTTCGAGGCGTTCTGGATGCGCACATTCTCGCGGGCGGCCGCCTCGCTCACGAAGAACTCGTCGCAGGTCCATTGGCCGAATCGGACCATGACAGGCGTCTCAACTGGCCACACACCCATCCTGGACGAGCCCATAGGCGCCCGCGTCCTGGACGGTGACCGTGCGGCCGGGGAGAACGCTCAGCTCTTTGGCGCTGAAGGCGCGTGACTTGTAGCAGATCCAGTTCTCAATGTAGCCCTCGGCTGAACCCGGGCACGACCAAGGACCAGTGCGGGGACCCAGGTGGGAGCGAGATCCCGAGAGGGCACGAGCTTGACTTCTGTTCTCGACCCTCCCTATGCTTCCCCCGAAAAGAGACGACTATGGAAAAATCGGAGCGCTTCTTGTTCCTTCTGTTTTTCGTCTGCGTGTCCTCGGTTTCGGCTCTGGCTCGAGATTATTATCTGAGCCCCGCTGGACTGGACTCTGACCCCGGGACACGGGAACAGCCATGGAAGACCCTTGACCGCGTCAACAAGGCCGACCTGGAGCCCGGCGATCGCGTCTTGCTGGAAGGAGGCAAAGTCTTTCCCGGGACCCTTATCCTGGATGCGGCTGATTCCGGCAGCTCGAACCGGGCGGTGGTCATGACGTCTTACGGCAGCGGACGAGCAACCATAGACGCAGGCGACGGCAGGGCCATCGACGTGAAGTCAAGCTCAAATGTGGAGATCAGAAACCTGAACTGCGTCGGCTCCGGCCGAAATACCGGGAACAAGGCGTCGGGGATCTTTCTCTCCGGAGTCAGGAATGTCCAGGTCGACCAGGTGGACGTCAGCCGTTTTCGCAGCTCGGGGATCGACATGAGCGGTGTCGACGACGTCCGGATCACTCGAGTGCACGCTTTTGAAAACGGATTCGCCGGCATCAGCTCCAGCGAGGCTATGTCGAAGAATATTTATGTCGGCCACTGCCTGGCCGAGAATAACCCTGGCGATCCAACCATCCTGGACAATCACAGCGGCAACGGTATCGTGATCGGAAGGGTCTCAAAGGCGCTGATCGAATACTGCGAGGCCCGCTACAACGGCTGGGACATGCCGCGGAAGGGAAACGGCCCAGTCGGGATCTGGACCTGGCACGCGGATCAGGTTGTGATCCAGTACTGCGTATCGCACCATAATCGAAGCACGGGGATCGACGGCGGCGGTTTTGACTTCGACGGCGGAGTGACGAACTCCATCCTGCAGTACAACTACTCGCACGACAACCACGGGTCCGGTTACTTGATCTGCCAGTATGACGGGGCCGCCCCGTTCCGGGGAAACACCGTTCGCTACAACATCAGCCAGGACGACGGCCTGACCAATCACAACGCCGGAATTTACGTCTGGGTCGGCGGCGCCGCCATGGAAAGCACCGATTGCTACAACAACACGATCTTCAACAGCAAAGGGGCAGCCGTCGCCTTCGGCGTGGACGAACGATACGCGAATCAGCTTCCTAAGATCACCTTCCGAAACAACATCTTTGTAAGCGGCGAAGCCCAGATTGAGGGCGGAGCTGAAAAAGGCCAGTTCCAGGGAAACGTCTATTGGGCCATGGGTGACGGCGGATTTCTGGTCGACGGGTACAAGAGCTTCGAGGAGTGGGTGGCGGCCACGGGCCAGGAGAAGATCGACGGGAAGGTTGTGGGCAAGTACGCCGATCCTCTCCTCCAGAAAAACGGCCCCGGCCTGCTGACTGACCCAACCAAACTGCCTGGACTCCCCGAATACCTCCTGCTGCCCGGCTCGCCAGCGATCGATTCCGGTCTGGACCTCAGGAAACTGTTCGCGATCGATCCTGGAAAAAGGGACTTTTACGGCAATCCGTTGCCTGCCGGAAAGGCCTTTGATATCGGCGCCCACGAGCACTCAGGCCGGGCGTACCTCGAAGGTCCCCGCCGCTGATGCCGGCTCGACCCGGTCGCGTGGACGAGATGGACGTCAGGGACGAAGTGGACCCCTTGGAGCTCGACTTTATGCATATTCCTGGACCCCCGTTACTCTTTTCCGCCTGTGGTTACAGAGCCGCACCCATTCGAAGTTCGGTTGTCAAGAGAAAGA
>JBHGBF010000047.1:0-26110 GCA_041946865.1 Acidobacteriota bacterium
AACGTTCACACATCTGTTTATTTTCGCCAAAGTCCAGAGGCCTGTAAGGCCGGCACATAGTGGCCCTGGGCAGGCAGCCCTGAAAGATCTGGACCGCACAACGGCCCGCAAACCGGACAAAGGAGTGTTTGTAGTTCCGCCTTCAGGCGGGCTTTTCCGGAGAGCATGCCGCGATTGAACCTGCCCACTGTTGGGGAAAGCCCGTCTGAAGGCGGAACTACAAACAGAAGGCCCACGTGGCCAATTCCAGCTGGGATGCCATTGATGACAAACCTGTCAGTAGCTGTACTCCACCACTCGCCGGTCAAATTCGTCACGGCTGATCTTGCCGGCCTTCAGATCGGTCACCAGCGATTTTTTGACGGACAGGACCTGGCAGATCCCGGCGCTCGCGCTCTCGCCCCAATGGAACCCCCGGTCGTCCGAGAGGACGATGGTGACTGATTCCTCCGGCTTCACGATAGAAAGCGAATCGCCATATCGGGCGAGCGCGTCCTTCAGATCCGCCTTGACCTGACCCAGACGATTGATCAGCTCTTTGCGTCTCTCCTCCATCTGGGCGCGCCGCTTCTTGGACTGCTCCTGGAGCTGTTGCATCTTGGCTTTTTGCCTCTCGAGGTTCCTGGCCAGGTCCTTTTTCCGTTCCTCCTGCTGTTGAACCTTATCAGCCTGCTCCTTGGCCTTCTCCCCCTCTTCGCCAGCCGCCTCCAGCCCCGCTGCCGCCGCTTCAATTCCTGCAGTAACGACCGGGATCACCAGATCATCAATCTCCGGCACGGCAACCGCAAAATCCATTTCCTGTTGGCGCTGTAGTGCGGAGACCGGGATCATGAAAACCGCCCCCTGGCCGTACAGGTAGTAGCCGCTCACATTACCGCCGTCCATCCTGTGGAAGGGTCGAAAGACGCGATCTGCTTTCGTTTCTCCATTGGTCCCCAGGCGTTGCACCGCGTACCCCAGGGTTGTGCTTAGGATTCCCTCCATGGTTTCCAATTCCTGGCGGCTTTTCTGGCTGTCGATGGCCGGCTGATCGGCAATCGGGTTAACGATCGTGAAGCACAAGGCCACGAGCAGTGCCAGCATAATCAGTACAATCCGACGTTTCATTGCTGTTCTCCTCATCCGCCCCTCCACGTGCGTGACGTGTTGGCTTGCGGCTTTAATAAAGCGAGTCAGTTCATCCCTCTTCTGATTTGCAGATCGGCAACCTCCAGTAAAGTGGCAAGCACTTCTTGCGTTTGTCTGTCATTGGCTTCGCTGGCGCGAGCCGTCTCTGTGATGCTCTTTCTGATAACGGCCAGATCCTGGGTGCGTTGCGCCTGCAAAGTCGCGTAGAGCGTGTCCAGGGAAGTGTCAGTCTGATCCGCAATAGCGGCCCGAGTAGCGGCAATGCGTTGGTTCAGCCGGTTCTCAATGTCGTTCAGGGCCACTTGCAGCAATTGCCTCTGCTCGGAATTCAGACGGCGGCTGGACCGGGCCAACTCAGCGCGCAGCGTGTCCATGTAGTGCTGCCGTTCGGACCGGATCGTCTGCTCGACCAGATTGCGCGTTTCGGTCCGCAGAGCCTGGATAGCCGCTTCGGTTCTGGCCGTGCTGTCAAAATCAGGCAACGGACGCCCGAACGAAAAAGCGTAAACGCCGTCGCCCGCCCTGAACTGCAGCCCTGACAGACCGAGCCCGGCGAGAACGAAGACCACCACTAAGCCCGTGGCAGCGGCGATTCTCCACGGCCAGGCAATTGCCGCCAACAGGTCGCGCCAGGACGCGTGACGCGCATCGGCGGGCACGAGGAAATGGCGGGGAACCGGTTCATCCTCGACCAGCGCCAATTGCTCCACGGTTTCCCGGTAATGGTCACGTTCCGCCCGGCACTGGGCGCACCCGGCCAGGTGCTCGTCCAGCTCGGCCACCCGGCCACTCTCAAGATCACCGAGCAAGGCCCGGGGAATCAGATCTCGGTAAAAAGCGCATCTATCGTTCATGGTGAATCCTCGAGGACGCGGTCAAGCGGCGCGTTTGTCGCGCCCTGTCTCTCAGCGCCGTCCGGTTTCAGACTTGCTGCCTCGGTCCGGCAAAATGCTGTTTCAAAATGCTCAGCCCGTCGTACAGCCTCGATTTCACGGTGCTGAGCGGCGCCTGCACCACAGCCGCTATCTCTTCAAACGTCATCTCCTGAAAAAACTTCAATTCAAGAACCAGCCGCTGTTCCGCAGAGAGCAGGACCAGAGCTTCACGCACCTTCTTTCCCGCATCTTCCTGCAGGAACCGACGCTCGTGCGATTCCTCGCACGGAACCTGGCGGTCAATCGTCGGGCGCAGTTCCTGATCGTCCAGCGAATACGATAAGTGATGACTGCGCTTCTTGAGCCGGGTCAGACAATGGTTGGCGGCTATCCGGTACAACCAGGTGGAGAAATTCGAGTCTTGGCGGAATTTGCTTATCGCTCGAAAAGCACGCAGGAAGATCTCTTGCGTCGTTTCGGCCGCGTCGTCCGGGTCCTGCAGCATGCGTAGCGCCAGGTTGTAAACCGGTTTCTCCCATTTGAGAACCAGTCGATTGAAAGCCGCGGAATCACCCCGCTGGCTGGCCGCTACCCAGGACGCGTCGCTCAGCCCCTCCATAACCTCCTGTGACGGTTCCACCCGACCGGATGCCACTGTTGAACCTAAGCTCCGAACCTCTCTCGATTCTACCCTCTGTTTACGCTTGTTTAGACTTCGGTGGCGTCGAAAAAGTCGACAGGAGCGTGCGAAGCCCTTCGCCCCTTCATCCCTTCGCCCCTTCTTCATCCTTCTCTTCGCCCCCGTTTCTGGCATGTCTTTTCCGGTGCTATAGTGATCTCAAGCCTGCGGCATCGCAGGACCCGCCCAAACCATTTCTTCTGGGAGGTGTTTTATGCCTGGAGAAACAGTGGTCAGCATGACCGCGCAGGAGGCCATTCAGCAAGTGAACAAGACCTTTTCGGAGCTTCTCTCGCGGGGTGACGCGGCTGGGATCGCCCGATGCTATACCGAAGACGCCCTGATGCTTCCGCCCAATCAGGATCTGATTCACGGGCGAAACAATATCGAGGGATTCTGGCGAGGCATCATCACGGCCGGGGTCAAAGACCTGCGCCTGGAAAGCCAGAACGTCGAACAGCACGGTGATGTGGTGGTAGAAATCGGCAGATGTAAGGTCTTCATCGAGGAGAATCAGCTGATCGATGAAGCGAAGTACCTCGTTCTTTGGAAGCAGGAGAACGGGGAATGGAAACTGTTCCGCGATATGTGGAACACAAGCCGCCCGTTGGCGAAACCCTAAGTCGCAGCAAGCCTTCAGGCGGGTTTTGAAGCAGACTGTCGCCTTCCAGGGAGCGCTGTCCGTGGTTCCGCCTGAAGGCGCTAGAACCTGATACATGCTCCTATGCTCGGGACGAGCGTGTCGGTTCGAGAACGAAACGCCAGGAAGGTGAGCTCGCCGTCGGGATCGCGTATGATCGAACCCTTCCTGAGATATTCGGCCTCCGAGCCCCAGAGGTATCTCGCCCCGATGGTCAGGGACACCTCCGCTACGCTCCGCCGGCGGTAATTCTCCCAAAGACGGATGTCGAGGCCGGTGCCCACTCCCCAGCTCCCGGCGAAATCGTCGAAGTTCGTGGACGAGGCAAGGCGCTCATCGAAGAAATCGTCAATGATTGAGCTGCGGGTGAACAGGTATTTGAAACCGGCCAGTCCTTCGACATAAGGTCGCACGGGGCCGTCTTGCGGCTGCAAACGGACAAACCCGTGCAACATCATGATGTTGTTGGTGGTCTGCACGCGCACAGTGATTTCCGGGATCTCCGGACTGATGGACTCGAAGCGTCTCACCGTGCCGTATTTCAGAAAACCGAAATCGGTGCCTATCATGATGGGGCTGTCACCCAGGAAATAGCCGAAATGGGCGGCGCCTCCATAGCCTTCGTCGTTGATGTTGTCGCGAAACTCGTTCTGCGGAAGGGCGATGACGAAGTCTGCTCCAAGCTCGAGATTCTGCGCGACCAAAAGGGCGGGACAAAAAGCCAGGACCGACAGCAGAAGCCAGGCACACGCGAACAGGGACGGTGTCCTCATGATGCTCCTCAGCTGTTTGGACGCAAGAGAGGAAACGAGTGTTCAGTGGCGCCGGGCTCCCGGGAGCCCGGCCGCCTGTCACTGCACGACCTGCGGCGGGACGGCGGAAAGGAAGCTCAGCGAGGCGTTGCCGAAAAGCTGTTGCGCCACCAGCGGCCGAGTCGAGTCGACGGAGATGTAGCCCTGAATCAGGTTCGAAGTGCCGGGTATCAGGTTCTCGACCAGGTCTGAGATGCGCTCGCGGGACCCGAGCGTAATGGTCTGCGGATTGCCCACTTGATTTCCGGTCCGGTCGAAGACTCTCACAGTCACTTCGGCGTCCTGGGTATTCGGGTTGAAAAGGGCGATCCCGGTGAACGCATCCGTGCTCGGGTCTGCACCCAGCTTCCCGTTCGCAACCTGGCTGAAGATGGCTCTGGTAAACAGAACGGCCTGCAGAGGCAGGGCTGCGGCATAGTTGGCCGTCTGAGGATCGCCAAAGACAACGTCTCCGATGACACCCGGGCCGTCCGCTTCGACCACGAGGGAGCCGAGAATACTTGCCGCCTGACTGCCAGCGAACATCTCGCCTGCGTCTCGTTGCAGTGTCTGATTCGGTTGCAGAACCACGTTAGCCAGCGGAGGTGAGACGATGGCCCCATCCCCTCTGTAGGGAGTGATGGTGACGATGCGGGTCTCGGTTGAGGTGTTGACCAGCTTCAAGCTCGTAAAAACGCCGATCCCGGTGTCCGTCCCACTGGCCAGTTGCGCCGAATAGGCCACCTGTCCGGTGTTCCCATAGGACGCGTTCAGACCCATCAGGCTTTGATCGAGTTCGATCAGCTCAAAGCCGATTGCCCCGTCTCCCTGAATGACGTCAGCTCTGAGATAACCATCGTTGAGCGGGGTCTGGAGGCCAACCAGGGTCGAGACCCGCTCGAGCAAAAAGCCGTTTGCCGGGATGGTTCTACCGGCGGATGAACCGACTGGCTGACCTGTCGGCGCATAGAACGTAAATCGAACCGTGATCGGCGAGCTGTTAGGGTTGACCAGGCTGATGCGAGTGGTTGCATTCTGGCTCCCGCTGAGTGTCGGGAAAACCGCCAGACCATCGTATATACGGGAGAAGAACAGGGTTTTGGACTGGGCCGTCACAGCAACAGAGCCATCCATTTTGGTGATGGGCCCCGCCAGGCCGTCACCAAACTGAAAGAAACTGGCCACGTTTGGCGCCGTGCACAGGCCCCTTATCCAGCCGCTTTGAACGGTGCTCATTGGAATTCCGAAGAATTCGCTGCCCAGCTTCGCCACCTGTGTCTGGGCTTGGACGGTTTCCGAGTGCGGGTTGTCGGCGAAGCCGAGAAGGCTGCCGTCAGCTCCCCGCCCTTCGAGCTGCAGATCGACATCCTGCGCCGAGTGGTTGGTGAAGGCAAATCCCGAGAACGTCAGCGCGTTCCCCGCATAGAAAGGGAAAAGCAGCTGCGCCGCCGAGGAAATGAAATTGATCTCGATGCCGCTCAGATCCAGGCTGGTCCCCGGGAAGACTTCATAGATCGGTTTCCCATTAACCTGGATTGAAGGGGAAGCCGACAGATCGACAGTCTGCCCGGCCGCTCCCCCTCCGGGGGTAATGCCAACGACCGCCTGAAGTCCGCCAGGGAAACGCTCGTCCGGGTCGGGCGTGATCGCGAGCTGCGGATAACTGAAGCGAATATTCCCGCTCGAGAACAGTGTTACCGAGAAGCGGTTTGGAGGCGGTGTCCCGCTCTCGGCGAACTCCGACACTCCGTCCCAGGTGAAAGTGATTTCTCCGCTTCCGGGCGTGGCGGTCACCTGTCCCGTCTCCGAGGGGTTCAAATCCGAAAACAGCGGGGCAATGCGTGGCGGTCCGCTCAGGAACCTGTCCGGGTCGCGCGGTATCCCTGGAATCCCGTCGCCCTTCTCAAAAGTCAAGTTTCCGTCTGAGTTTACGAAGACTTCGGTGTAAATCTTGCCAAAGAACGGAAAACTGAACCCGTCCGGAAACTTGAAGAGCATTTCGCCGTCGTCGGTCAGCAGGTCGAGGCGGTTGAATATCTGGTTGGCCACGAGGTTGATGCCGGTCACAACCTGACCGGCAGCCACGCTGAAGGCCACCTTTTCATCCGGGTCATCCTGGTCCGATTCGGCGGTCGCGTTATAGTAATCTTTTACGAAATTTTCAAAGCGATCGTCGAACGGGCCGACCCCGCTGCCTTGGATGAAATCCGGGAACAGCGGTTCGACAAAAACCACGTAGTCGCCGGGAGAGATTCCGGGAATCTCAAATGAGCCGTCTCCCCTGACCAGGAAATCGGAAACAACGGACAGGATCTCACGCTTGGACTCGGTCACACTTCCGTTGATAGCAGTGGTGACTTGAACAGCGACGACATTGGCGCCGGGCAGCGGCGTCCCGGGCGGGTAGAAGACCTGGCCCCGGATCGTCCCGGTCGTCTGGGCAAAATCCGGCACCGGATAAAGCCACGAAACCCAGGCCTTGTCATCGGGTCGAAGATCGTTCGGGGCGAACGGGACCCGGAAGGGAAACATGATGGGGACATTGGGGTTGTCGTCGGTGGTCCCGTTAAACGCCTGCTCCATACCAGCCTGCGTGTGATCCAGGCCGATCATGTGACCAAACTCGTGGGTTATCGTGCCCTGGAAATTAGGGTCATCTGAAGCAAGCCCGTTGAGGACGGCGAAGGCAAAGCTGTAACGGTTGCTGTTGCCGGCAGGAACCGCGTTGGCGAAGCCCAACACGTCCTCCGAGCCCTCTCCCAGGTAGTCGCTGATGATTGACCCGTCGTTGTCAAAGATGATGACATTCCCTTCGGGGCGCTTCGAAAAGAAGGCATCGTAGTTGCTGATGTCGACATCCACGTTCAGGAAGCCCAGATCGTCGAAGGCGATGGTGCTGGTGTCGGCATCTTCCCAGACCTTGAAAGCCGCCCGAACGATGATCGCCGCCTGGTCCCGGGTGCTGCTCCCGAGCGGGCCGTTGTCGATGACGTAACCCAGGCGGGCCGGGATCCAGCGGACCGGCACACCAGAAGGGTCAAGATCCGTGGGCCCGCCGGCCCACGTGAACGACCCGGCAAACGCGACGCCAAGGCAGGCCAAACCCACAAATCGCCGGAGAAGAATTCGAATTGCCATTTATCTGTTCCTGTTGTCCGGGCCATTGAGACGAGCAACTCTGGCTACCACGAAGGCGAAGCTACTGAGGGGGATGGCCCGCCCTCCCCGGAGGGTGTCGAGCTGTTCTGAGCTAAGCCCGGTCTGCTCCCCGGCTGACAAGCCGACGGCCAGGTTCCGGTTTCCCACGAAATTCATCACTTCGGCCCTGCCGGTCCCGTTCTTTTTGACGAGGAACGCGCCCTGGCCGAGTCCGACGGGGCTCGTAAGTCCGCGACGGCTTTCTTTCCTTAGAAACAGGACCAACTCCTCGCCCACCCGGTACTGCGGCACCCCCGGGATACCCGGCCTGCCCGTTTCCGACCCACCCACCTGGCGGAAGACGACCGTCTCTCCGTCCGCGACCCCTTTTATCGCCTTCTTCACGAGGAACCTGTATTCGACGATGGGAATGGACGCATTCTCGTCGACGGTCTGCCGGCTCAAGCATTTTCCATGAAAGACCCGATCGGCCCGCTCCGTCATCTGAACGAGGTTCAGAGTCTTCACGCTGACTGCCAGGGTGGCCGGGCCAAAGAGAACGAGCGCGAGCAGCGCTAAACCAATTCTGTTCTTCACGTTTGCATCAGTCCTTTTTCTTGAAAAGTCTGGGATTATTATACAGGAGGGAACCGGGTGGCTCAGGCGCCGAATTCCCGCTGTAGTCCATTAGACTGCTTCGCCCGGAATCTAGTTCGAAAGTTTCCTCCTCTGTTATCCTTTGGAACTTCGGAGGTATGTTGCGACGACTCCTTCTCTGGCTCCTTTTCTTGCCGCTCCAGATTCTGCTGGCCCTTCTTTTCGTCGCCGTGGAGCTCGTCCGTCTTCCCATCCACCCCTGGAAGCGCCGAACCAAGGTCAAGCTGCCGAGCCCCAAGACAGACCTGTGCTCTATCGTGATCGTGAACTGGAACGGCCGTCACCTGCTTGAAGAGAGCATGCGGGCCCTCTGCCGGGCCGTTCGCCACACGGGCAAACAGCACGAGATCCTGGTCGTCGACAATGGAAGCGAGGATGACAGCATCGCCTGGCTGAATCGTCACTATCCCGAGGTTCGGGTCCTGCCTCTGGACCGCAATTACGGCTTTGGCGAGGGGAACAACCGCGGGGTGAAGGCGGCGACGCATGACATCGTGGTCCTCCTGAACAACGATATGATCGTCTCGGAGGACTTTCTTCAGCCTCTGACCGAGGCCTTCTCCGACCCAACCGTCTTCGCCGTGGCCGCCCAGGTCTTCTTTCCGGAAGGAAAGCGCCGGGAAGAGACCGGCAACACGCGCGCCTGGATGAAATGGGGCTACTTGCATCTGTCCCATGATCCGATCGAGGACTGCCATTATTCACGCCGTTACCTTCCGGTGCTGTGGGCAGGCGGCGGAGCATCCGCATACGACCGCGCCAGGTTCCTCGCGTTGGGCGGGTTTTCCGATATCTTCTCACCCTGTTACTTCGAGGACACCGACCTCAGCTACCGGGCCTGGCGGCGCGGCTGGAAGGTGCTGGTTGCCGCCCACAGCCAGGTGCTGCACAAACACCGCAGCAGCAGTTCATCGCGTTTCGGGGCGGCCGACCTCCGCCGTCTGATTGAGCAACGACGGCTTTGGTACCTGTGGAAGAATTACCCGCTCGCCGACGTTCTCAGAAATCTGCTCTGGGTTCCACTCCATCTGACTGTCAAGGTGGGCGCGGGCGACTACGCAGGGGCGTTAAAGAAAGTCCCACGCGTGCTCATTTCCAGGCTCGCCGAACCGCGGCATCAATTCGGACATCGGCGTGTTTTCCACTGGATTCGGCATCCTCTGTCGTATCTCAACTTCTTTTATCCGGATCGGGCGTTGGCCAGCAGGGGCTCGCGTCCGCGCCTGCGCATACTGGCGGTCAGCGCTTATCTGCCTCACCTCGGTTACCACGGAGGCGCCGGACGGGTGTTTCAGCTTCTCATCCGGGTGGCACTCAAGCACGATCTCAGCCTTCTGACTTTTGTCGAAACCGAGAGAGAATCGGAAGAGGTGGTCCAGATCGAACCGCACTGCAAGCGAGTCGAGACCGTGCTGAGACGCGCGTTCAAGTTCGTGTCGCCTTATCCTTACGAGCCGTTCGAAGAATTCAATACCGAGGAATTCCGGGCCCGACTAGAGAAGATTCTGACTGAAGAGGATTTTGACATCATCCACTACGAGTGGACACAAATGGCTCAGTACGCGGACCTCGCGCCCCGGATTCCGAGTCTTCTGACGGAGATCGAGGTCAACTACGCCGCCCACCAGAGTCAGGCCCGCTATGAGAAAAACCCGATCCGCCGTTTCAAAAAGCTCTACAACACGCTTCAGACGATTTACCGCGAGCTTGAAATGTGCCGGAAGGTGGACCGGGTCATTTGCGTGACGGACGTCGACAAGGATTTCCTGCGTGGATACCTCCCACCCGGGAAGTTGAGAGTGATCAACACCGGCGTGGACACTCAGTATTTTCGGCCGAGTGAACCGGGATTGATCGAGCCGAACAGCATCGTCTTCGTCGGCGCCTTTCGACACCAGCCCAATATTGATGCGATGATGTACTTCTCGAGCGAAGTCTTCCCGCTGATTCTCCAGGAGATCCCGAGTGCCCGGCTCTACATTGTCGGATCATCGCCACCCGAGGCAATACTCAAGCTCGAAGCGCATCCGCGCATCGAGGTGACCGGCTTCGTTCCCGATATTCGTGACTATTACCGGAAAGCCCAGGTGGTCGTGGTGCCGGTGAGGACAGGCGTCGGAATCCGGGGAAAAATCCTGGAAGGCTGGGCTGCCGGAAAGGCGATGGTCGCCACCCCCGTCGCTTGCCTTGGCATTCGGGCCATCCATGGCGAAAATATCATGGTCGCCGATACGCCTCTGGATTTCGCGACCTGGACGGTGGCGCTCTTACGCAATCCCGACTTCTGTCTGAAGCTCGCCCGGGAAGGACGCCGGACTGCCGAGCGTTACTATGACTGGGGTCGCCTCGGGGAGCAGCTCGTAGCGACATACGAAGAGCTGACCGGGTATGCTTGCGAGAAAGGGCAAATATGAGCGGTAAGCGGTTCTTACTGGTTCAGTCGTGTCACTTGCCCCGCTTTTTCTTTGTGGCGCAGAAGCTTCGTAACCAGTTCCCTGACGCCTGCTTCGATGCGCTGATGACGGATCATCCGCACGCCCGCTTCTATGCGAATCTGTTTCCGCTTTTCGAAAACGTCTTTTTCGGACAGGAAGCCACGCCCCCGGGGCGATACGACGCGGTCGTCCTGCCACTGCTGAGTCGCGGTTATCGCCACATCAAAAAGCTGGCGCGTGGTCAAGGCCCGCTCGTGCGGGTGGATTTTTCCGGTAACGTAAGGCCGCTCGGGCGCCTGCGCACTCTGTCCTCGTCTGTTTACGTGAGCGACAAGCCGACCGCCGATTTTGTGTCTTACCTCGACAAGTTTCCCCACCGGGTAAGGCCGGAGCGGGTGCTGCTCATCGAGAGTTGTCACGAGTCACTGGTGGAGAAGTGCCGGAAAGAGCTGGTTCAGGTTCTGCGGGAAGGCGCAGAAGTGACCCGGGTGCGCAGAGCGCCGGTGCTTAGGCTACTGCGCCGGTTCAAAGGCCAGGAATTCGACACGGCCTGCGTTTTCTTCTCAGGGGAAAAGGGCTTTCTGGGGCTGAAGCTCCTGCCCTTCCTGCTCCGGATTCGCCGGATTGTCGTCATCAACGAGAACCGGAATTTCTTTGAAGCCTCCGGCATGAGCCTGGCCCGTTTTCTTTACAAGAGGATCCGCTACGGGACCAGACTTCCCTCCCCGCTTCCGCCGCGGATCGTACTGTTCCAAACGGAGACTGTCAGTTATCTCCGGCACGCAGCGGGCCGGCTGAAGCAGCGCCGCCTCTTTCCGAATTCGGAGCTGATCGTCGTGTGCCGGCCGGAGGACCGCGCCGAGAGCGAAGCGATTCCGGAGGTCAATCGGGTGTTGTGCTATCCGAAAAGAACACTCTGGCAGTATTACCGGTTCTGGAGGAAACTCGATCGATTACAGCCGGATCTGGCCTGCGGGATCTTTTCGGGCCGTTCGGTCCACCGCTGGGAGAAACTGCTTTTCTTCTGTCTGCCCGCGCCTCAGCACCTCGCCTTTAACGCCCGACTGGATTGCTATCAGGTCTCGATCACACGCCTTTTCTGGATGTTTCGCAGCGAGCCGCTGGTCTTCGACGAGCAACTGATGGCGCTCGCGTCGATGGAGAATTACATTCTCCTTCTCCATACCGGCGATGACCGCAAGATGCTGAAGGCAATCGCGTCATTGCGGAACCCACGTGTCGCCCGTCCCGCGCCGATCGCGGTCTTCTGCCGGCAGGACAAGAGAAGTGTCTTCCAGGGAGTCCAGGGCGTTAAAGCTGTCTATACGTATCAGCCCGGTAAACGATGGGAGGGGCTCCGGGCGCTGCTTCGATTGCGCAAGCTCCGTATCGATGTCCTGGCCGCAGTGCTAACGGGCGAGCCGTTCGCCCGCCTCTTCAAGTTGCTCTTCATGCTCCTGCCGGCCCGGCACCGCCTCGTTTTCAATGCGGATTTCGACTGCTTTTATCTGAACCGGATGAACCCGCTGAGCGTGGTCCCGTTCTTCCGCGGCGTTTACAAGTCCCGGCGCTGCATTCTGCTTATCCAGACAGCCGATGATGCCGCCGCGCTGCGGGCCCTCGCCAAGGCGCGAGATCCACGGGTAACGAAGCCGGCGCCGTTCATCGTCTTCTGCCGTGAGGACAAGAAAGAGCTGTTTGCCAAGGCGCCCGGCGTCGAAGATGTGATCACGTATCAGCCGGAAAGGCGCTTGAATGCCCTGCGCATCCTGATCCGACTTTTCAAACTGGACATTGAGGTCGTGACGGCCCTGTTTACAGGCGAATCGATCTTTCATCTGCAAAAGCTGCTGTTTTTCATTCTTCCCGCCCGTCATCGTCTCGTCTTTAACCACAATCTCGACTGTTACTACCTGAACCGCACTACGCTCTGGACTCTTTTCAGGTCAGAAGAGAGGCTCGGAGAGCTGTCCTCTTCCCTGCTCCTGGCGAGGCTGTTAGGGAAAACGCTGCTCTTCTTGCCCAGGTTTTTCTTTCTGGTGATCTGGGTCACCGGGCAGAAGCTGAAGCGCGCGTATATTCTGGCGACAGAAGTAAGGTAGCGTTTCCTCAGTGTGCCGGGGCGGGAGCATTAGCAACAGGGCCCCATACTTGTCCCGCCCCGGTCTACCGTGCCGCGGATCAGCGTGCCGCGGATCGGCGCGGATAACCGCGGATCAACGCGGATTACGGCGGAGCGGATCGGCGTGCCGCGAATTGCCCCGGAGCGGCGCGGATTACCGCGGAGCGCGGATAGCTAGTCGCTGCTGGCCGGGGCGGGCTCGCGAAGGCCGCCGAGGTAGATCGAATTGAAGAGCAGCTTGAAAGTCCCGTGAGGCTGTCCTCGGAAATGCGCCGGGAAGCCTAGCAGGACGACTTCACCCTGGCCCAGCCGGGCCCGGCCGACCGCCGCTTTGCCGCGCAGCTGTTCTTCCCCCCGCATCCAGCCGCTCATCAAGAGCTCCGAGTCGGCATAGTGCGCCACGCTCGTCAGCTGAGTCGGGTCGCCGGCGCCCGGCACAGGTTCAAAGGCCTGGCTCTTGACGAAGCAGGCGGCGACTTCGCGGTCCATTCCCCATCCGATCGGGTCCAGGGGGTCGACTTCCAGCCGGACCAGCGACCCCGGGCAGGAAAAGACTGATTCAGAGAGGTTCCGTACCGCATTCCGCAAGGGGAGGCCAAAATAATCAAGCGGCACCTGGCAGGTCGCGTCGGAAGCGATCAGCACGCCTCCCCTGATCACGAACTCCTTCAAATTCTGGAGACCTTGGGCTCCGATGCCTTGCGCGAACTGAGGAGGCACGACACTCGGAGACTCGCCCTCGATCAGCTTCTTGCCTGCTTCGCTCGGAATGATGATCACATCGAACCGGCTGTGCAGATTGCCCTCGCGGACCGATTCCTCACGAATGCTGGTGTAAGAGAATTCGAATCGTTCGAGCAGCCAGCGGATCCACCCTTCATCCTGGTTCGCGGCCGACGACTTATAAACAGCGAGCCGCGGACGGACCAGGCGTTCGGTTCTCACGGCGGGCAGGGAATCGCTTCCCCGCAAAGGAATCCGCAATTCGGCGGCAAGCTTGTGGATTAATTCGCCCGAGTCGCCGCTGACCAGGAAGCTTCCGGCCGGCAGGCCGGCTCCCGAGAGCTGGATTCCCTCCGGAAGGACCTCGACGCTCAGTCCCGCCTTAAGCAGGCGGTTGACCAGAGTAAATGACGTGTTCCAGCGGCGGTCGACCAGGTAATAGCGGAAGGTCTGGAAGTCCTCGACTTCCGGCAGTTGAACCTCCTCGACCCGGCGAGTAGCGACGTTTAAGGGACCCTGCACCTTGGCAACTTTCACACCCATCTGCATCGGCAGAGTCCAGCCGGTCATGTCGTAAGGTTGGACGTTCCCGCCTGAGGCCTGCTTTTCTGGGTACTTCTGAGGCTCCATGAGGTCCACCAGGTACGGACGGAAAGCCTGCGCGGTGCGAATGATGTAGGTGCCCCTGGAAAACTGCTGGCCCCCGGCCTCAAACGCGACATCTGCCTGCTCGACCTCCAGTCCGCCAAGCTTGAGAACTTCGACCATGCCGACCGCCGCCGAGGGGTCATGCTGGCCCTCAATCCCGATCACGTAGGCCGAAGGCGACTGGCGCTTGCCCTGCTCGATGGCGTCGCGCCCCATCTGGTAGATGTTGTACAGGAAACGGTCGTGCTGCCTGGCCGCTATGTCGAGGACGGCCAGGGAGGCGGTCAACATGTAATCGACCGCATCCGAGAGCTTCCACTCGCCGCCCAGCCAGGGGTTCGGGTTATCGGGACTGGCGACAAGCGCCGGCAGACCGTTCTTAAACTTCCGGGGGAGACTCGCGGGTCGGTACCGATACGGGGTGGCGTAACCATAAAGCGCAGTTTCCGCCAGAATCCCGATCATGTTGTGGAAACAGGGCGTAGTACGCATCCCGCCGTTCCACCAGGCGTCGAACTCCATGCGGCTGACGACACCGGTTTTCCCTTCCGCCTTGAATCGTGCGGCCATTGCATGCCCGACCGCGTCTATGCTATCGAGGACGGAGGCGGGAATGTTGGGATTCACTGGGGAGGTAAAGGGCGGGATGAAGACGCGCGCCGGGAAGGGAGGCGTCTGATGGTGGTTGAGGACAATCTGCGGAAACCATTTCTGGTAGAGCAGGAGGCTGGCGTTACGCGTTTCCGGCTGAGTCATCATGTACCAGTCGCGGTTGTTGTCGTGCCCGGCGTATTTGTGGTAGAGCTCCGGCAAAGGGCTCGTTTCGTACCTGGTCCCCAGGTTCCGCTTGTACCAACGGACAACCAGATCCAGCCCATCAGGGTTGAGCACGGGGACCTGTAGCAGGATCACCTTGCTGCGGATCGCCTTCATTGCTGGGCTTTCGTCCGTGGCCAGCCGATAAGCCAGCTCCGGAGAATGCTGCGCGTGGCCGACTTCGTTGGCGTGCAGCCCGCCGTCGATCCAGACGATGGCCTTGCCGGTTCGAGCCAGTCCCCGCGCCTCCGGCTCACTGACCCGGGCCCGTGCCAGTTTCTCCGAAATCTCGCGGTACTTTTCCAACCGGGCCAGGTTTTCTTCAGAACTGATCACCGCCAGGATCATGCGCCTGCCCTCGCAGGTTGGTCCGATGTCGAAGACCTGCACACGTTCTGAAGCCTGGTCCAGCTTGCGGTAGTACGCCACCATCTGATCGAAGTCAGCCAAACGGTAATCCGCGCCCGGCTTGAAGCCGAAGACGTCTTCCGGGCGAGGAACGCCCCTCCGGGTCCGGTTCCCGGCCTCGGTGACGGACACTGGTCGCGGCGCCGGGCGATTAGTCGAAGCCGGTCCGACCGACAACTGAAGGAAGAAGTTAACGGTAAGTAAGAAAGCAAATCGTTTTAGATGTAAGCGCATCATACACATCAAGATCCGCCTGAGGAACTCGTCTGACGGGCGTGCTATACTAGCACACGAGGCAAAAAAAGATTAAAAAGAAGTTGTATTTGTCGCGATATTTCTCAAGAGAGGAAGTCGCGGAAGTTCTCCGTGTAACCACTGAACAGCTCCAGGGGTGGGAGAGTCGCGACTTAGTGTGCCCGACTGTTGAGGAGCCGGGTCAGAGTCTGTATAGTTTTCTGGATGTCGTCAGCTTTAAGACGGTAGAGCTGCTGGAGCACCGCGGAATCGACGACGCGCGAATCAGCTGTCTTCTCGAGGCGATGAGACAACGAATCTCGGACCTCGAGGATCGGGTCGCGCACCGCGTCTTGACCATCTTCGAGGACCGCATCATCCTCACCCAGAAGGACCATTTCGTGGATTCAAGGACAGGTCGGGTACTCGTCCGGCTCGATTTGGACGACCTGATCCAGGCCGCCACCGACCGGATCAATCGCGATTTACCGGCCCGGACAGCCGATCAGTGGTTTGAAGAAGGAATGCGGCAGCTGGCCCCTTCCGGCAACAGTCACCTCGCGCTGGCGGCGTTTAGAGAAGCCCTGAAACTTGATCCGAATCGCGTGGAGGCTCACGTGAACATCGGCAAGATTCACCACCGCGAGCACCGGCTGGTGGACGCCGAACGCAGCTTTCGCCTGGCCTTGGCCCGCGATCCTTACCACGCCGAAGCTTACTGCCACCTGGGCCGCGCCATGGAAGATCTCAATTGCCTGGAAGAGGCGATCGCCTGCTATGAAAAGGCGTTGGCCGTGAATCCCGGGTTGAAGAACGCTTACTACCGGATGGGACGGGCCTGCGCCAAGGCCCAGCTGTGGGACCGCGCTCTCAAGCACTGGAACCAGTACCTGGTGCTCGATCCCAAGAGCGCGAGGGCCGATTTGGTCCGCCGGTACATCCACGAACTGTCGGTGACCCTTATGGAGTAACCCTGGGAACACACGCACGCTCCCGGACTACTTTCCCGCCAGGTTCACCGTTGAAATCCGCGCAGCCAGACGCTCGGCGATCGTGACGAAGGCCCGGGCAACAGCGGCGCCGGGATCGTCAAAAACAACCGGCCTGCCGGAATCGCCTGCGATCCGAAGCTCCGTCACCAGCGGGATGCTCCCGAGAAAAGGAACGTCATACCGTTCGCTGGTCCGTTCGCCCCCGCCATGACTGAAAATTTCGGTTCTCTCGTGGCAGTGGGGGCAAATGAAATAGCTCATGTTTTCGATGATCCCCAGCACTTCGACCTTCACTTGCCTGAACATCATGATTCCACGGCGGGCATCGGCCAGAGCCACGTCCTGAGGCGTTGTGACTACCACTCCACCGCTCAGAGGAACCGACTGCATGATGGTGAGCTGAGCATCGCCGGTTCCGGGAGGCAGATCGACAACCAGATAGTCGAGATCGCCCCAGGCGACCTGGTAAAGGAACTGCTGGATCACACCGTGGAGCATGGGCCCCCGCCAGATCAGGGGCGTGTCGCCCTGCGCCAGGAAGCCCATCGACATGACCTTCATATCGTAAGCCTCAATCGGCTGAATTCTGTTCTTGTCTCCGGTAGGAGGCCGGTTGACACCCAGCATGATGGGAACGTTCGGACCGTAAATGTCGCAATCCAACAGGCCCACACGGGCCCCTTTCGCCTGCAGCGCGCAAGCCAGGTTGACCGCAATAGTGGTTTTGCCCACTCCGCCTTTGCCGGAAGTAATAGCGACGATATTCGAAACCCCCTCTATGGCCTTCCTTTCCAAGGCAGCGCGGTGTTTGGGGACCGTCGCCTCCATCTTCACGTTCACCTGAGTCACTCCCGGAAGCCGCTCGACCACCCGCTTCGCCTGGCTTTCCAGTTGCTCACGGACCGGGCAGGCCGGGGTCGTCAGCACAAAGCGAAAGGCGACGGCCCCGCTGCAGATGCGAACGTCATGAATCATGCCGAGTGAAACGATATCCTTGCGCAGATCCGGATCGAGCACCGTGCGGAGCGCTTCCAGGACTTGCTCTTGAGTAATTGCAGTAGTCTCCATCTGAGAATAGGAATGTTACCACGTTTGGCTCGCGGAGGCCGCCCGGGGGCATTGTTGCAGCCCTGTTTCAGCTATACTCTTCCGCGACAACATGAGAGAACAGGAGACGATAAACTATGGCAATCACCGGGAAAAGTATTGTACTTGCGGGTCTGATTCTGTTACTGGCGCCGGCCCTTTGCGCGCAGCCGGCGCCCAAAACCCGCATTCCGGTCATCCTTGACACGGATATCGGCTCGGACATCGATGACACTTGGGCCCTGGCGCTACTGCTCGCCTCACCGGAGCTTGACCTGAAAATGGTCGTGACCGACAGCCACGACGTGGTCGGCCGTGCTCGAATTGCGGCGAAGTTTCTGCAGAAGGTGGGGAGGACAGACGTTCAGGTCGGCATCGGCCGGCGAATGGACAATGTCGGGGGACCGCAGTTCGAATGGGCCGCTGACTACGATCTGAAAACCTATCCCGGAAAAGTCCACGATGACGGCGTTGATGCGCTCATCAGGATGGTCATGGGGAGCCCGCGGCCCATGACGCTCATCGTGATTGGGCCCGCCCCCAATATCGAGGAAGCCCTGAAGCGCGAACCCCGGATCGCGACAAAGGCCAGCATCGTCGCCATGAGCGGAAGCGTGTATCGCGGGTACGGAGGGAAATCACGGCCTGAGCCCGAATATAACGTCAAAGACCACGTTTCCTCGTCGGCAGCCATGTACCGGGCCGGCTGGCCGGTGTTGATAGCTCCTCTGGACACCGCAGGCCTGATACAGCTTGACGGCGAGACCTATCGCAAGGTCTTTTCCTCGACGAACCCGCTCTGCCGAACCCTGATGGAAAACTACCAGGTCTGGCTGAAGAACCAGAAGACAAGCCTCAAGTTCGAGCAGCAGAGCTCGACCCTGTTCGACTGCCTGGCCGTCTTTCTCGTCTACAGCCGGGATTTTGTTCAGACCGAGCAACTGAAGGTGGAGGTCACGCCGGATGGATCGACAAAAATATCGCCCTCCGGAAGCCAGATCGAAGCCGCTACGGCGTGGAAGGACCTCCCAGGCTTCGAGAAGTTCCTGGCTGATCGCCTCGACGCCGGGGTTGCTCAAAAGCCGCCCCTTCCGCCCGTACGGTCGAGCATGAAGCCGAGATAGCGGCTGCTTACTTGGAATGTGCCTCGAGGTATTTTTCGGCGTCCATCGCCGCGCGGCAACCCGCACCGGCGGCGGTAATTGCCTGGCGATAGTGCCGGTCGTGCACGTCACCGGCAGCAAAAACGCCCTCGATGCTCGTTTTTGATCCGTCGCGCACGACGACGTAACCATCATTAAGCTCGAGCTGGCCTTCGAAAATCTCGGTATTGGGTTTGTGCCCGATGGCGACAAAGACTCCGTCAAAGGGGAGGACCGCCTCTTTCCCGGTCTTCACATTACGCACCCGCGCCGCCTCCACCTTTTGCAGCCCGGGATCGAGGATCTCGGTGACAACCGTGTCCCAGATGAACTCGATCTTGGGGTTGATCATCGCCCTCTCGGCCATGATCTTCGATGCCCGCAGCTGATCCCGCCGGTGGATGACGGTGACTTTGCGGGCGAAACGCGTCAGGAAAAGCGCGTCCTCCATGGCCGTGTCCCCTCCGCCCACGACCGCCACGTTCATGTCCCTGAAGAAGAAGCCGTCGCAGGTCGCACAGCTCGAAACGCCGTGTCCGATCAGCCGGCGCTCAGATTCAAGGCCGATCCACCTGGCGGACGCCCCCGAGGCAATGATCAGGGTCTGAGTTTCGTAAGTCCCGCTGTCGGCAGTCACGACAAAAGGCCGTCGGCTCAGATCCACTCGAGTAGCAGTTTCCAGCTTGTACTCCGCCCCGAACCGCTCTGCCTGCTGCTTCATCAGCTGGACCAGCTCCGGGCCCGTGATCCCCTCGGGAAACCCCGGGAAGTTCTCCACCATTGTGGTCAGTGAAAGCTGACCGCCAGGTTCTGTTCCCTCGAAGACCAGAGGTTCCAGGTTTGCCCGGGCAGCGTAAATGGCGGCGGTCGAACCAGCGCAACCGGAGCCGATGATGATGACCTTGTGTGCCATGACCTTTGATTGTCGCACAAAAACCGCCGCAGGCTGACAAGTGAGTGTGACAATCTACTTTCTGAACAGGAGCTAGCGGCTTGACGGCTGCGCGTACACTTCGATCCAGTCAATGCGAGAGCTGAGGTCGCTCCCCGCCCCGGGTTCGAGGTCGGTGAATCCGATCTCGCTGACACGGGACACGTCAGGGTTCTTGTGGCCCGGGATCGGAACGAATTTCTCGATGTCTAAAGCCGACCAGGTGACACGTTCGAGGATGAAGCTGAAGATGTGCCATTCAGCTGAGTTGCTGTCTGTCTGGTCGGAGACGTAGAACCGGCCGTTTGCGAGACGAATCAGGACCCGTGGAAAACGCTCCCCGCTCTGGCGCGACCGCCAGCGAACCACGCCGTCCGTGGAAAAATCCGCGTTGGATCCTGCCTTTGACAGGGTCAGGCCCCAACTCCCTTTACACTCCCCCGACCAGATGTAGTAAGGGTCGTTGGCGGGCTGTTCGTGGTGAGACTTCTTGATGCTGTCCTTCGCCTGACCGTAGGTGTGCAGGGTGAGTTCCGGGTTGTTTACGTGCTCCTGGGTGACAGGAATTGCGGCCGGGATCTCCTTCCAGTCTTCTCGAAAATAGAGCGGAGCGCCCGAGGCAGGTTGAGCAGCTGCTTCGAGAGCCAGACCCGAGCCCACCAGCAAACAGCAACCAAGGACCAAGGATAAGTTATTGAAGAGCCTGCTGATCACACTGGACCTTAGATCGTCAGATACTGCTGCTCGACCAGGTCGCGGCCATAGGTGCGCTCCAGGCGGCGGATAATGAAATGCCCCGTGGCCGTGTCCTGAAAGTGCCGGATGAAGATGGAGTTGACCAGGGCGCCTCCGGCCGCTCCTACGACAGGCACCGCCATGGCCGCAACCTTTTCCGATACCGCAATGCCGAAACGGGAACCAATGGCGGTGATGAACCGGACCAGCGCCGGCGAGGTGTGTTCCACGACGCCGCGCTCAGCCAGGTAGCGGGCAGCCTCGCTGACCGATCGCGCCAAAGCGGCCCGGATGGCAAAATACCCGGTTTCCGCCGCGTCATCACCTCGGCCCCGGCCTCCAAGCGCGAAGACCTCGAGGCAGGAGAGCCGTGATTCCGTGTCGCTCAGATCCTCTCCCTCGCTGCGGGCGATGTCGGCAATAGCCCGCAGCATGAGAATCGTCGAAATGGGCAGCTCGGCTACCAGGCCGGCGAGGCCGAACGCTCCTCCAGCGGCGCCCGCAACGGTGACCGCAAAGCGATTGAAAGCGTTCTTCTCGGCACCGCCCGGGCGGCCTTCGAGTGACCTCACCGCGACACTGAGCGCTTTCAAGAGCGAGTCGTTTACGGCTTTCTGCACTGCCCCGGCCCATTTCTGTGGGAGCAGCCCGAAGCCTTTTTCGAGCGGCGCGCCGACCGTGTCGGCAAGCTTCATTGCCAGGCTGGGCCTCTCGAGAAGCCACTTCGCCTGCTGCAGCTGCCCCAAGTCCTCCGCTTGCAGTTCCATACAACTATTGTCCCACGAAAGGACTCGGCCGTAACCACTCTTCAACACCCTCGCAGCATGTTTGCACTGGGGCGTGGCGCGGGTATACGCTGAATTACCGGCCCACCAAAGGTGATGAATGCATAGCGCTCGAATAGCTGGAGTTGCGACCGCGGTGCCGAAGTACAAGGTCGACCAGGAAACTATAGCCAACCTGGCTCCTTCGGTCTTCGGACCGTCCTTCCAGGATTTCCGCCGGCTGCTGCCCGTTTTTGCCAATACGCAAGTCAGGACGCGCTACTTCTCACAGCCGATCGAATGGTTTTTGCGGCCCCACACTTTCCAGGAAGCCAACCGGATTTACGAAGAAACGGCTTTTGACCTCAGCTGTCAGGTCGCGGCAGCAGTGATGCGCCAGTGCCGAGCGACGGCCGAGGAGATCGGCATGATCCTGTTCGCATCGACCAGCGGGATCGCGACGCCGAGCCTGGACAGCAAGTTGATCCATAAACTGCGACTCTCGCCAAACCTTCCCAGGATTCCGATCTGGGGCCTGGGCTGTGCCGCCGGCGTCGCAAGCCTGGCGCGAGCCGCAGAGCTGTCTTCCACCCTGAAGAACCGGTACGTGCTTCTTGTCACGGTCGAGCTCTGCAGTCTCACCTTTCAATTGAGCGATCTCTCGAAAGCAAATCTGGTGGCCTCCAGCCTCTTCGGTGACGGAGCCGCCGCATTGCTGATCGGAGCCCAGGGCGAGGGGCCCGAGATACTGGATTCGTACAGCCACCTCTGGGAGGATTCCGAGGACATCATGGGCTGGGAACTGGTCGATACAGGGCTGAAGGTGCGCCTGTCAAGAGACATCCCCTCGTTGGTGCGCACCGAGATGCCGAAGCTTCTTGATGCTTCCGCGGCCGCCTGGCGCGTCTCGCGCGGCGATATTCGACACTACGTGCTCCATCCCGGTGGAGCCAAGGTGCTCGAGGCCTTTGCCGAGACCACCTGCATCGACCCGGACGTTCTGGAGCATTCCTACTGGGTCCTTCACGATTACGGAAACATGTCCAGCCCGACGGTGCTGTTTGCACTCAGACACTTGCTGGACACGACTCCCCGCACGGGTGATCTGGGCCTCATGCTGGCGTTCGGGCCCGGTTTCTGCGCCGAGCAGGTCCTCTTCAGATGGTGAAAGGCCTGCTCGTCGTGCTCGCCATCGTAATAGGGACGGAGCGGATGCTCGAACTCCGCCTGGCCGGTCGGAACCGCCGGCTGATTCTGGCCCGGGGCGGACAAGAATGCGGACAGAGTCACTACCGCTGGGTGATTCTGCTCCACAGCGCCTGGTTTGTGGCGTGGCTGGCGGAAGCTTTTGCCCGCGGCCCCCACCTCCCAGGACTGTGGCCAGTCTGGCTGGCGCTCTTCCTTCTGGCCGAAGCGCTGCGCTACTGGTGCATCACGACACTCGGCGTCCGTTGGAACACCCGGATCCTGGTGATTCCGGGGGCGCCTCTCGTCCGCTCAGGACCTTACCGTTGGCTGCGCCATCCCAACTACCTCGCAGTCGTCACGGATTTGTTCGCTGTTCCCATGATCTTCAACGCCTGGATCACGGCGCTCGCCTTCACTGTTCTGAACCTGGCCCTGCTGCTGTTCGTCAGAATTCCCGCCGAGGAGAAAGCGCTCAAGCGCGCCCAAGAACCACAAGGCAACCCCAAAGAAGTTGGGTGCGGCTCTTAGCCCTGCCCTTTACCTACAGCTCGTACAGTTGGCAAGATCGCACAGAGCCGATCCGCGGCTTTTTCATCCGCGCCGATCCGCGGGTGCGTCGATCCGCGGGGAACCTTCTGGCCCCTTCTTTGTCTAAGTGTAGTGGAAGGAGGAGCTTATGTTCGAGACCATCATTCAAGGACAGGGTTCCGACCGAGACGGCCGAAAGAAGACCGTGATTGTTTCCTTTGCGATTCACACCTTGGTGCTCGGCATCCTCGTCGTCATCCCGCTGGTCTATTACCAGACGATTCCGGGCGGCTGGGAAAGGATCTCGGATGTGTTTGCCGCCAGATTGCCTGACCCGGTGCCTCCGTCTCCTCCGCCAGCCGCTCGTCCGGCATCCGGCGCGCGAGTTCCCAGGACCGGTCCAGTGATTGTTCGCGTGAAGGAGTTGATCGAGCCCACCAACGTGCCGGTGCCGCCTGACACGCCGGAGCTCGACGTTCCGATCAGTGAGATTCTCCGGAGCTCGAGCGACGGACCGGCGACGCCGATCGTCCCTTCCAGCGACAGCTTTGGCGGTGGAATCACGAGGTTGCTTTCGCGAGCCGGCCCCAACACTCCCCTGCCCCCTCCCCCCAAGCCGCCCAAGCAGCCAATGCTGATCTCCAGTCTCGATCCCTCGCGGCTGATTCACCGCGTAGATCCCGTCTATCCCCCTTTGGCCATCAAGGCGCGGGTCCAGGGCTCGGTGCTGTTGCAGGTCACGGTGAACGAGATGGGAATCGTGGAATCCGTGGAGGTGATGAGCGGCCCTACGCTTCTGGTCAACGCCGCTGTCGAGGCCGTGAAGCAATGGCGCTACAAACCGACGATACTGAACGGCGAACCCATGCCGGTGAAAGCGACCGTCACGGTAAATTTCAACCTGCGCCGATAGCGCCCTTTGTCGCTGCGACGATGATAAGATGGGTGAGGAGGGAGGGTTCGCGATGAACCAAGTTACGCGTCGCCGTTTCTTGCGAGATAGCCTGGTCACAGTTGGCGCCGTTGCGTACAGCAGCCCGGTAGCGAGCGGGGCGTCACTCAAGAAATCCGCCACCGATTTTGTCACTTTGGGCAAATCAGGGGTCAAAGTCACACGCCTGGGCGTCGGCAGCGGGACTTTTGGGGGACGTGTCCAACGCGAAATGGGGCAGGAGGCGTTCACCCGCCTGATCCGTCACGCCTACGACCGGGGCATCCGCTTTTTCGACACGGCCGATTCCTATCGGACTCACCCGATGGTGGCTGCCGCGCTGAAAGGGATCAACCGCGAAAGTTACGCGCTCCAGACGAAAATGGGATGGCGGAACGATCCGGATCCCTTTAAAATCATCGATCGCTTCAGAAGCGAGCTTCAAACCGATTATTTTGACTCACTTCTCCTCCACTGCGCCAGGACCGCCGACTGGAAGGAGACGCTCAAGCGCCAGATGGACCTGCTCGAGGAGGCCAAGCAGAAGCAACTCATTCGCTCGCATGGGGCCTCCTGTCACGGCCTCCTGCCGCTTGAAGTCATGCCCGGGACCGACTGGCTTGACGTCGCCTTCGTCCGCGTCAACCACAATGGGGCGCACATGGACAATCTCAAGTCGCAGGACCAGGTCCCGGGAGACCGGGACCGAGCCCTGGCTTCTATCCGGAAGATTCACCAGGCGGGGACCGGTGTCATCGGCATGAAGATCATGGGTGAAGGAGACTTCGTGAATCCCCAGGATCGAGATGCCTCGATCAAACACGTCATGAGCCTCGATTGCGTCGATGCGGTCATCATAGGGTTCGCCAACCCGGCCGAAATCGATGAGGCGATCGAGCTTATGAACAGGCACCTGAACGCCTGAGACCCGGCGAGCGCACGGCTCTCTGCCGGCATGCACGGTCACGATCGACATTGCGGGGCTGGCAGCAGGATTCTTGCGCTCGCAGCATCGCCGGCAGGTCTTCAAGAATGCACCAGCACATGACCAGGATCATCCATCCGGAGCGGGACTCGCTCGACGAGGCGGCCCGGATCTATCTCGAGGCCGAGTACCCGGTGGCCCTGACCGGGGCTGGAATCTCGGTCGAAAGCGGCATCCCCGATTTTCGCAGCGACGGCGGGCTTTGGAGTGTCTTCAGGCCTGAAGAATACGCGACCATCGAGGTTTTCACGCGTAATCCAGGAAAAGCCTGGCGGCTCTATCGGGCGCTGGGGGCCACGCTTATCGGCAAGCAGCCCAGCCCGGCGCATGCGGCGCTGGCCAGGCTCGAGTCGGCAGACGCGCTCCAAGCCATCATCACGCAGAATATCGACGGGTTGCATTCGCGGGCGGGCAGCGGAAAAGTTCTGGAGGCCCACGGCGAGCACCAGAACCTCCACTGCCTGGCCTGCGGCTTTATCCGGCCGTTCGAGCCAACCGACCTCGAAGACGGGCCGCCACCGGCCTGCTCCCAATGCGGGTACCCGCTCAAACCCAACATCGTCCTGTTCGGGGAGATGGTCAGGCAGATGCCGGAGATCGACGAGAACCTGGCTCGATGCGATCTCCTCCTCGTTATCGGAACCTCCGCGCAGGTGTACCCCGTGGCCTCGTTCCCCTATGTCGTGCACCGACGCGGCGGTCTGATCTATGAGTTCAATATGGCTGCGACACCGCTGACCGCCTCGGCCGATTATTTCTTTCAGGGTAAAGCCGGTGCGAGTGTCCCGGCATTGGCAAACACCGTGTTGGGGGGCCTGCGGGGGACGAGGACAGCCTGACACGCTATAATCCGCCGCGCGTGAAAAAAGCCGCCACCGCCTCTCGCCAAGCTTCCTCCGAGCCGGAGGTTTATCTTTACACCGACGGCGCCTGCAGCGGGAATCCCGGGCCAGGCGGCTGGGCCTTTATCTTGCACCATGTCCCGACCGGCAAAAGACTCGAACAATCCGGCGCACAGGCTCAAACCACAAACAACCAGATGGAATTGACGGCCGTCATCGAGGGGCTCAAACGCCTCAAGCGACCCACACGCGTCGAGGTTGTGACCGACAGCAGCTACGTCCAGAAAGGCGCCGCCCTGTGGATGAGAGCCTGGAAAGCGTCCGGCTGGAGAAGAAGGACCAGCACTGGGTACGAGCCGGTAAAAAACCTCGAGCTCTGGAAAGGGCTGGACGCGTTGCTCGAGAAGCACCACGTGACTTTTCGGCTGATCCCCGGGCACGCCGGCCACCCGGAAAACGAGCGTTGCGATCAACTCGCCGTCAAAGCCTACCGAAAGCTCGTAAAACAAAACAGCAACAACGGCTGAAATCGTGCCGGTTACCGGTTACCCGGTTGCCGGTTACCGGTTACCAGTTACCGGTTACCAGTTACCGGTTACCAGTTACCAGTTACCGGTTGCCAGTTCGTTGCCAGTTGCCGGTTGCCTGTTTTCCCCGTTACCGGTTACCGATTACCAGTTACCAGTTGCCAG
>JBHGBF010000048.1:0-43900 GCA_041946865.1 Acidobacteriota bacterium
CGTCCCACAATGCACAACCCTACCCTGAAAGCAAGAAAAAAAGGTTGCCGGGTCCGTGCTGGCCGGTCTTGGCGCCATTGACTGAAACTGATCGATAGCATATATTTCGTGGGTTTTATTCCGTAGCAACAGACGATTGAGAGGGAGAAAAACATGATTGTTTCGACTGTCGAACTGTTCAGGCATGCGTACGGCAAATACGCGGTCGGGGCATACAACATCAATAACGCCGAGCAGACGATGGGACTGTTCCGCGGAAACCTGGAGAGCAAAGCGCCGTTTATCGTCCAGATTTCAAAGGGCGCGCGTTCTTATACCGATAAGCGAATGCTGGAAGCGATGATTCGGGCAGCGAACGACATCTTCCCGGAAGCGATCTTCGCAGTTCATCTGGACCATGGCGATGAAGCAGCCTGCATGGACTGCATCAAGAGCGGGTTTTACAGCTCGGTCATGATTGACGCCAGCCACGAGCCTTTCGAAAAGAACATCGAAATCACCAGGCGGGTCGTGGAGGCAGCGCATGCCAAAGGCATCGCAGTGGAGGCGGAGCTCGGCCAGCTGGGAGGAGTCGAAGAGGACATCGCGGTCAGCGAGGCAGCGGCCAATCTGACCAACCCGGACCAGGCGAAGGAATTCGTTGAGAGATCGGGTTGCGATAGCCTGGCTTGCGCCATCGGAACCAGCCATGGCGCCTACAAGTTTACCGGCAAACAGGGGTTGCGCTTTGATGTCATCGAGGCGATTCAGAAGCGGCTTCCCGGCTTCCCGCTAGTGATGCACGGCTCGAGCTCGGTCCCGCAGGACGAGGTTGCCAGGATCAACGCCGCAGGAGGCTCACTCAAGGGCGCCAAGGGGGTTGATGCAACGCAGTTCAAACGCGCCGCGCAGCTGGGCGTCACCAAGGTCAACATCGATACCGACGGCCGGCTGGTCTGGTGCCGGGTCCACAGGGAGCACTTCCTGCAGCATCCCGAGAACTTCGATCTGCGGCCTCCGGGAAAGATCTTCATGGCCGAATACGCCAAATTCATTGCCGAGAAAAACAACTATCTGGGCAGCGCCGGACAGCTCGAATGCGTGCGTCCGCTCTTCCAGAAGTAATTTCCTCGCTCCCTCGGTGAGGCGCCAACAAATCACTCGGATCGCACCGCCTGGCCTGCGTGATCCGTGCTTTTTCGTTAGCGCCTCACCCCGGTCCTCCTGACGCCTGGTTCCCAATCCGGCTTGAAAAAACCGCAAGCAGGCAGTACATTTGGTCCTGATCTAGGAGTCCATTGGGAACCAGAATCCAGCAGCCTGGCGTCGGCACAACCAAGACTGAATACTTTACGTTTGCGCACCCGCCGAACGAGTTTGTGCTTGAGTCGGGCGAGAAGCTGGGTCCCATCACGCTGGCCTACGAGACTTACGGCCTGCTGAATAAGAACAAGAGCAACGCCATCCTCCTGCTCCATCCTCTGACAGGCGACGCGAATGCCGCTGGGTTTCATGAAGGTAGCACGGAGCGTGGATGGTGGGACACCATGGTGGGGCCGGGCAAGGCGTTTGACACCCGACACTTCTTTGTCATCTGCTCGAATGTGCTCGGCGGCTGCGCCGGCAGCACGGGGCCTGCCTCGATCAACCCCCAGACCGGCAAGCCGTACGCTCTGGACTTCCCCGTCATCACTATCGGGGACATGGTCAATGCCCAACGCCATCTGATCGATTTCCTCGGGATTGAGAAACTGCTGTGCATAGCCGGAGGGCAGATGGGCGGGATGCAGGTGATCCAGTGGGTAGCCTCATATCCGAGGAGAGTTCGCAGCGCGATTCCAATTGCCACCACGTTGCGTCATTCACCGCAGCAGATTGCTTTCAACGAAGTTACGCGACAGGCGATCACGGCGGACCCCGAATGGCGAAAGGGCTATTACTACGGGCTGGGCCGACCGGAAACCGGCCTGGCGGTGGCCCGGATGATCACGAACATCACCCAAATGAGCGATCAGGTCATGGAGGAGATGTTCTCGCGACGACTCAAGGAATGGCCTGAAAGCGGCCGGTTTACTGACGACTTCGAGGTGGAAGGGTACCAGAAATACCGGAACGACCGGTTCGTGAAACACTTCGACGCCAACTCCTTCCTGTATCTCACCAAGGCGATGGATCAGTTCGATCTTTCCAGGGGCAAGCTCTTCGCCTCAGGTCGACGTATTCGGACCCGCTTCATGGTGGTCGGGTTCCTGTCCGATTGGCTCTACCCCCCTTATCAGTCGCTCGAGATCGTCCGCGAGGTGAAGTCCCACAAAGGCGACGCGACCTACTGCGAAATCAACTCGAAGTTCGGCCACAACGCATTTCTCATGGGGGCCGACGAGCAGACTCACCTCATTCGCCACTTCGTCCAGACTGACATTTTCTGGTAGTCGGAAAGCCGCTCCTCCTTAGCGAAGACGCCACAGAACCGCAAGCGCAAGGCCGCACAGAGCCGAAAGCGCAGCGTTTCAAAACAGAGCCGCAAGCGCAGCGTTTTTTGCGGAGCGCGTCGGGTCTGGCTCTATTTTATGGCCGCTGTCATCCTGGGCAGTCTTTTGCCGGCGCATGCGCCGCCCGGGCAGGGCTCGCGGCCGTGGTTTACCCTTACCCTCAATGATCTCTTCATATTCCTCGTCCTACTGCTCTTCTCCCCCGCGACAGCTGTAACCGTGGCGGTTCTGGACGGCCTGATCAACGGACTGCTGCTCCTGCGCCCGCTTTATCGGGCGCTTTTCAATGCCGCACGGATGGCGCTCTCGACTTATGTTGCCGGCAACATCTTCTACGCATTGGCCGGCTCAAAGCCGCCCCTGGCCGCTGACGCCGGCGTGATTCTCGTGTTCGTCAACATGGCCTTCGTGGCTCTTCTGTTCTTTGGATTAAACATGCTGTTGACCGGAGCCGCGGTCTGGCTGTGTTCCGGGCGGGAGTCGCTAAAAGTCTGGCGGGAGGACACGATGGTGGCCGGCCTCCCCACGATTGCCGGAGGATTGACGGCAGCGGCCATTTTCATCAGCCTCGGCCGCTCCGAAATCTACGCTGTCGCGGTGGCCGTTCCGATTTTCCTCCTGGCTTTTGCCGGTTACACGGTCAATCGGGAGTGGAACAAGGCAATCCGGCAGCAGGCCGATCACGTGAAGGAGCTGTACGAAACAACGATTGCTTCGCTGGCGATGGCCATCGACGCCAAGGATCAGTCGACTCAAGGGCATGTCCACCGGGTTCGGGCCCTGGCGCTGAGCCTGGCCGGTTACCTGCAGGTAAAAGACGAGAATGAGATCCAGGGGCTGAGCGCCGCCGCCTTACTTCACGACGTTGGCAAGCTGGCTGTTCCGGAATATATCCTCAACAAACCGTCTCCGCTGACCGAGGGTGAGATGCTCAAGCTGAAAGCGCATCCTTCGGTGGGAGCGGACATTCTTGACACGGTTCCTTTCTCCTTTCCGGTCGTCTCGTTCGTTCGCCATCATCACGAAAAATGGGACGGAACCGGTTACCCGGCCGGGCTCAAAGGAGACGAAATCCCTCTGGGCGCGCGGATCCTCTCCGTTGCAGACGCCTACGACGCCCTTCGCTCAGACCGTCCCTACCGGGCAAAGCTCACAAGGGACGGGGCGCTGGATTACCTGCGGGCGGAGCGGGGGAAATCGTTCGATCCGGCGGTCGTGGACGCAGTCCTTCAGAACGTTGACGCGCTTGAGCAGAGCATGCGCGAAGCGGAGAAGTATGCCCCCAGCGGCGTAATGCAGGAGTATGAGAAGAAGCTCACACAGGAAGCACCGCGAAGTGGCCAGAAAGTCTTCGAGGACATCGCCTCGACGTACCGGGAAATCCAGGCAATTTACGAGATATCGGAGGCCGTGGGCAAATCACTTAACACCACTGACACGATGAATCTGCTGACTGACAAGATCGGACAGCTGATCAATTTCGACGCCTGTGCGATTTTCCTGGTCCATCCCAATCAGAATCGTATTCTCCAGAGCCACGCGGCGGGACTGCATGCGGACCGGCTGGAGCAGACCGTGATCAGGATGGGCGAAGGTGTCTCGGGATGGGTGGCGGCCAACAACCAGCCGCTCATCAACGTTTCTCCAGTCCCCGATTTCCCGGCCGAAACAGAGCTTCAGAACACATTCAAGAGCTGTCTTTCCGTACCCGTCGCGATGGACGATAGGGTCCTGGGAGTCATTACCCTTTACTCGGCCTCCGTAACAGGCTTTCATCACGATCATGTTCGCTTGATGGATACCATCGCCCACCACGCCGCCACTGCCGTCAACAATGCGCTCATGTTTGAGGAGACGCAGGAGGACGCCTATACCGACCTGTTGACCGGGCTTCCCAATCTCCGATACTTTAATGCCTTCATGGAGCAGGAGTTGGGAAGAGCCGCGCGGATCGACTACCCTGTCACCCTTCTCATGATGGATTTGGAATCCTTCAAGGATGTGAACGACCGGTACGGGCACAAGGTCGGAGATCGGACACTGGCCGAAGTCGGGCAGATCCTGCGGCACCA
This sequence comes from Acidobacteriota bacterium, assembly GCA_041946865.1. Classification (GTDB taxonomy): domain Bacteria; phylum Acidobacteriota; class UBA6911; order RPQK01; family RPQK01; genus RPQK01. Next base: position 4,544 of record JBHGBF010000048.1, read on the forward strand.
GATGCGGCGATCGGATATGCTCGTTCGTTATGCGGGAGACGAGTTTCTTGCTGTTCTCCCCGGTACAACCAGGGAGCAGGCCAGACAGACGATCGAGCGCATCCAAACGGCTGTCGACGGTTTCCAGATGCCGGTTCGCAGCGAACAGTTCGTTCGTGTCGGGATCAGCGTCGGCGCAGCCTCTTATCCGGAAGATGGGCAGGAAACCGACGTGCTCCTAAGCCTGGCCGACCAGGACATGTACAACAACAAGATCATGCGCGCCAACCGGCGCGCTAATTCGGGCGAGGTTCTCCCCTTCGAGAAACGGTAACCGCCCGTGGTCACCGTTATCATTCCTACTTTCAATCGATCCGCCCTACCGCATGACGGCCGAACTGCTGGCGGCAAATCCGTCACCGTTATCATTCCTACTTTCAATCGATCCGCCAGTTTGAAACGGGCTGTCGAATCAGTCTGCTGCCAGCAGTTTTCCGACTGGGAGCTGATCATTGTCGACGACGGGTCAAACGACGACACGGCGGCCATTGTTGCCGGCTTCAGCGATCCTCGGATTCGATACATCCTGACGCCGCACGCAGGAGTTTCGGCCGCCAGGAACCGCGGAATTGCGCTGGCCCGCCACCCGTGGATCTGCTTTCTGGATTCGGACGATTACTGGATGCCGCCCAAGCTCAGACGCCAGATGGCCACGCTCGAGCAGGACAAGCGGTATTCGGTTATCTACACAAACGAGATCTGGATCCGGCGGGGACTGAGAGTCAATCAAAAGAAAATTCATACGAAGTACAGCGGCTGGATCTATCCGCGATGCCTGCCTTTGTGCATCATCAGCCCGAGTTCGGTGCTGCTGAATCGAGACGTGATTGCTGCCGAAGGCGTGTTCGACGAGAGCCTGCCGGTGTGCGAAGACTACGAGCTGTGGCTCAGAATCGCTGCCCGCCATCCGGTTCGGTTCCTGGACGAGCCGCTGATTGTGAAAACCGGCGGCCATCCGGATCAGTTATCACACCGGTACTGGGGCATGGACCGTTTTCGGGTGCAGGCTTTGATCAAGACGTACGATTCGGGACGGCTGACGTCACAGCAGAAGCTGTGGACTGCGGCCGAAATCGTGCGCAAGGCCGAAATCCTGGCCACGGGCTTTGGAAACCGGGGCAAGATGGAAGAGGCTGAGAAGTATCGCGAGCTGGTCCGCGAATGGGAGGACCGGGCACGAGGGGCATCCTTCCTCCATCCGGCGGGCGCATGAAGTGGGGAAAATGGACAAACAGGACACTAGTCCCCTGCCGAAGCCGACGTGATCGGTCTTGCGAAGTAGCCTTTGCGATGGCGGATACGGACGTCCGGCTTGTTCACCAATTCCACTTTGATGTCCCGGAACTTACCGTCTCTGATCTTGTTATTGGAGACATAAGCGATGTTGTACTGGCTGCGCAGCTCCTCGTTGATCGCCTGAAAGGCCTTTGACAGATCCTTGGTGGTGAAAGGGAAGTAGACCTGCCCGCCGGTGTTCTCCACGAGTTGCTTCAAATTGTTGTCGCCTTCGTGGTCGATATCGGCGCCAAAACGGGTGGTGCTGATGGCAAAGATGGTGACCTCTGCCCGGAACGCCATGTCGAGCGCTTCCTGGAAGTTATGATGGCTGGTCACGTCGGCGCCGTCTGAGAGTATCACCAGGACTTTTCTCCCCGACTCTTCTTCGAGCATCTTCTGCTCGCACACCAGGTAAACCGCATCATACAGCGAGGTGCCGCCGCCGGCTTTGAGGTTCTTGATCTCGCGCACGAGGTCGTTCGCATCCGAGGTAAAGTCGTGGAGAAGAGTTACGCCGCTGTCGAACTCAAGAAGAAGTGCACGGTCGGTCGGCCGCATAACGGAATACAGGAAATCGAGCGCCGCCTCCTTTTCAAACTCCAGCTTCAGTTTGACACTCGAGCTGGTATCGACTGCCAGCGCGATGCTCAACGGCAAGTTTGTCTGCTGCGTGAAGTTGGTGATTTCCTGCAGAACGCCCTTCTCGATGATCCGGAAATCGCTGGGCTCCAGATCGGTCACGAACTTGCCTGTTTTCTCATCGTGCACGCTGACCAGCACATTGATCGCCTCGACTTCCACACGAAAGGGCTCTCGCTGCTGGTCCTGCGCCGCGGCAGGTACTATGGTCGAAATCAGGGTTGCGAGCGTCAGAGGATAAAACCGAAGTCTCTTCATGGCGACAACCTGACAATTATTCCAAACGCGCCAAGAAATCTGCAAGCTCCGCGGGCAGGGGAGAGTCGAAACTAACTCGCTCGTGACGGACAGGATGCTCAAAAGCCAGCCAGCCGGCGTGTAGGAAATGCCTCCCCAAGCCGGTTATATCCTTGACCAGCGGTGCGGCCGCCGGCACTCCCCGAAGAAAACGCCGGGGTTCTCCCCCATACGTCGCGTCCCCCACGACCGGGTGTTTCAGATGTTGCAGGTGGACCCTGATCTGGTGGGTCCGACCGGTGTGAAGTATCACCCGAAGCAGCGAGAAGTACTTGAATTGACGGACTACTTCGTACTCGGTGACAGCTTCACGCAGTCTCCGGCTGCGCGTCGACACTCGGGTCCTCACCGCCATATCCCGGCCCAGGGGTACCTGAATCACGCCCTTCTTCTTCTCCGGGTGGCCATAGACCAGCGCCGTATACTGTTTCTCCACTTCCCGGCGCCGGAACTGTCCTGCCAACCGCTCGTGGACCTGTTCACTTTTGGCCACAACCAACAGGCCGGAGGTCGCTTTGTCAAGCCGGTGCACGATTCCTGGTCTTTCAGTTCCTCCCTGGCTAAGCTCTCGAAAGTGATAAAGGAGAGCGTTCGCCAGGGTTCCCCGACTGACGCCCGCACCCGGGTGTACTATGACACCAGCCGGCTTGTCGACCACAACGAGCCACTCATCCTCATAGATGATGTTGAGCGGAATAGGTTCAGGGAGAAGCTGGGAAGGCTCCGCCGGGGGAGGATCGACTTCGATCTTCTCACCCGGACGAATTGAGTGCCCGGCCTTGGTCGTCCGGCCGTCGACGCGGACGCGTTCCGCTTTGATCCAGCCCTGAATGACGGATCGGCTCCGACCTTCGAGCTTCGCGGCGAGATAACGATCCAGACGCTGATGCGCGTCAGCAGGATCTACCGTGAGTCTGATCACGTCACACTCGCTTGTCTTGCCGCCGTCGCAGATAACCGTACAGGACGAGCCCGGCAGGGACAATCAGAAGGCTGACGAATTGCGAGGTAGAAACCCAGGCAAAAACAAAACCGCGGTCCGCATCGCCCCTGAAGAACTCGAGGATGAAACGAGCCACGCCGTACGTCACGAGATAGAGGGCGAAGACCTGGCCTTTAAAGCGTCTCCTGCCGTGAACGAAAAGCAGAAAGGCGAAAATCAGGAGCGTGGTGAACGATTCATACAGTTGAGCGGGGTGAAGCGGAACGTTCAAAGGCACACCCGTGCGTTCGCTGGCATAAGTGCTGGTAAAAGTGACAGCCCAGGGGACGCTAGTCCGGCTGCCGTAGTCACACCCGGCCGCAAAACATCCCAGCCGGCCTATGGACTGTCCGAGAGCGATCGCGGGCGCGGCGGCGTCGGCCATCAGCCAGAACGGCAGGCGAGGATGTTTCCAGGCGTAAAGCGCGCTGCCGGCTGTCGCTCCCAGCAGCCCGCCGTAGAAAACGCCGCCCGCGCGCCAAAACTCAACTGACAGCAAAAGCGAAGGTTCCCGCCAATAAGTCCCGAGCTCGCTCAGGACCATGAGGAGCTTGGCGCCGAGCAGCGCCGAAATGATAACGACAAAGCCCAGATCCCAGGCATAGACGCGAGGAATACCGTTCTTCTCAGCGAGGTGGGCGGCCAAAGCGATGGCAGCCAGGTAGGCCAGAACCAGCAGCAGGCCGTACGTGTGAATCGTGAAGGGGCCGATATCGATGAGCTTCGGATACATTTTGGGATTGGGGCTGTTGAGCAGTCCCGTATCCACGAATTTACACGAATCGGACTGATTTTCAGTAACTCAGTCGGTGGAAATTCGTCTCATCCGTGCAAATTCGTGGATTAGAAACGCGTGCCGCACCGTTTGAGCGGTGGCCCCTTACTGCTCTTCTTTCTCCTTTTTCGCCTCGGCGATGACCTTTTCGGTCAGGTGGGCAGGAACGATGTCGTAGTGTGAATGCTCCATCCGGTAGTTCCCGCGGCCGCCGGTCAGAGAGGTGAGCACAGGAGCATAGCTGAGCATCTCAGCCAGCGGGACCTGCGCTATGATGACCTGGTTGTTCCCCTTCCTGTCCATGCCCTGGATCCGGCCGCGCCGGCTGTTCAAATCACCCATGATGTCGCCGGCGTTCTCCTCCGGGACATATACCTCGACATTCATGATGGGCTCGAGCAGAACCGGCTTCGCCTCTTCCATCGCCTTTTTAAAGGCCAGAGAACCGGCAATCTTGAAGGACATTTCCGACGAGTCGACTTCGTGATAGCTGCCGTCGAACAGGCTGACCTTGAAGTCAACGACCGGGTAGCCGGCCAGATAGCCTTTCTCCGCCGATTCTATGATTCCTTTTTCAACAGCAGGGATGAACTGCCGGGGAATCGCGCCGCCGAAAATGTCATTGACGAATTCAAAGCCCTGGCCGCGTTCGAGCGGCTCGATCCGGATCCAGCAATCCCCGAACTGACCGTGGCCGCCGGTCTGCTTCTTGTGACGTCCCTGGACTTCCGCCTTTCCGGTGATGGTTTCGCGATACGGCACCTTGGGCGGCTTCAGAATAACCTCGACACCGAATTTCTTCTGCAGCTTGGCCACGACGACTTCGACGTGCAGCTGGCCGCTTCCCGACAGGAGAAACTCCTTCGTCTGCGGATCTCGACCGAACCGGATGGAAGGATCCTCTTCGATGATACGGGCAATGGCAGACCCGATCTTGTCTTCATCACCTCTCGACTTAGGCTGGATGGCGAAACTGATCGCCGGCTCGGGGAAATCGACCTTCTTGACCAGCGTTGGAAATCCCTTTTCTCCCACGGTGTCACCGGTGGTCGTCTCGCGGAGCTTTAATACTGCACAAATGTCGCCGGCGCGGGCTTCGGGCACCGCTTCGTTGGTCTTACCCTGCGGGATCTGGATGGGGCCGAAGCGCTCGTCCTTGTCCTGGTTGAGATTCCTTAGTGTCGAATCGCCCTTCAGCGTCCCGGACACGACTTTGATCATGCTGATCCGGCCGGCGAAAGGGTCGGCCAGAGTCTTGAACACGAAGGCCACGGTCTTGCCTTCCTTCTTGACCGGGAGCTCGCGCGGCTCCCTGGTCGTGGCGTCGATTCCGGCGAATGGCTCGCGCTCAAGCGGCGTCGGAAACAACTTGACGATTGAGTCCATCAGTTGTTTAACGCCGATATTGAGGGTGGCAGAGGTGCAGAACGCCGGGACAATCGATCGATTCCGGAGCGAGGCGCTCAGTCCGCCCATCAGTTCTTCGTCGGACAACGTCCCATTCTCAAAGAACTTCTCCATAAGGGAATCGTCGCTTTCCGCAACCATTTCAATTAATTGCGAGCGCAGCTCTTCGGCCTGGTCTTTCAGCTCGCCCGGGACATCCGATTCCTTGAAAGTGCCGCTGCCGTCAGGTTCATAGACAAAGGCGCGATTGCGGACCAGATCCACGACGCCGCGGAACGTCTTCTCTTCCCCGATGGGCAGCGAAACCGGAACCACCGTCCTTCCGAAAACCGAGTGCAGTGATTCGAGGGTTCGGGAAAAGCTGGCCCGTTCCCGATCCAACTTGTTTATGACCACGACACGAGGGATCTTGAACTCCTCGCTGTAGGACCATACCTCCTCGGTCTGAACTTCGACTCCAGCCACGGCATCGACCAGCACCACCGCGGTCTCAGCGGCAATCGTCGCCGCCTTCGCATCAAGGATAAAGGCCCTGTAGCCGGGTGTATCGAGCATGTTGATCTTGTTGCCGTTCCATTCGCAGCGTGCCAGGGCCGTGTTGATGGTGATACGGCGCTGGATTTCATCTTCGTCGTAGTCAGTAACCGTGTTCCCTTCTTCTACTCGGCCCAGTCGATTGACAGCGCCCGCGGAATAGAGCATCGCGCTCACGAGGGAAGTCTTTCCGGAGTCTCCGTGCCCCACGACTGCGATGTTCCGGATGTTCTCGCTGTCGAATACCTTCATAATGATTCCTTTCTGCGGTATAGTGAAAAATCGAAATGTAGCACAGAGGTCAGGAGTTTGCAATTTGCCAATAGGATACAGGCGATTGCGGAGTTGGGGGCTGGGCTTTGGGCATCCGGAGCTGTGGTTGGAGGATCATCTGTAAGTACTGGGTCGCCTGTCTGCCCGTAGCTGTCGTCCTCTCGATCGCCTACCCGACCTGGTCTTTTTCTCCAGCGTCAGATACCGCGGCCGGACTCTCGTTCCAGGGGCGCAGCCGAACGGCGCAGCGCGATTCCACAGAGCCGCAAGCGCAGCGCTTTTTTGCGGAGCGCGTCGGATACGTGCCTTCACTCCATCCGAACTCCCTTGAACGTGGTTCCGACCCCAATGATATCGTAGCGGCCCCGGTCGTCTCACACCTGCAATCTCGTCCCATGAGAGGAAGTACCAGGCAAAGAGTGGATCGGCCGCGGCCTCGAATCGAGCCCGCCAGAATCATGCGTCATGCCGCTGCGTTGGTAGGTTTCGGCCCGCATCCGCCCGGCAGCGAGGCACAAAGGAAAGCGGGCGACTACCTGATCAGTGAATTGAAGAGTTACCGCCTCGAGGCCCAGCGCCAGGAATTCGAAGCGCTTACTCCCAACGGCCCTTTGAAGATGCGCAATATCTGGGCTGTTTTGCCTGGCAAGGGCGGTAAAGTGATCATTCTGGCCAGTCATTACGACAGCAAGTACTTCAAGGATTTTCAATTCGTGGGCGCCAACGACGGAGCGTCAAGCAGCGCAGTTCTGTTGGAGCTCGCCCGGGTATTGGGGCACGGTAACCCCACGGAGCACGCCATCTGGTTCGTCTTCTTTGACGGGGAAGAGGCCATCCATGAGTGGTCGGACCTGGACAGCCTCTACGGCAGCCGCGAATTCGTCAAGATGCTGAACGCTCAGCAGAAACTGAGCTCAATCGGAGCTCTCATACTGCTCGACCTGGTTGGCGAAAAAGATCTCTCTTTCCGCCGTGACACGAACTCGACGCCCTGGCTGGTCGACACGATCTGGACGGTCGCCGCCCGCCTGGGTCACGCGGATAAGTTCCGCCAGACCGCTAACACTATGATCGACGATCACATCCCGTTTGCTCAGCAGGGAGTTCCGGTGGTTGATATCATCGATATGGACTACGCTTACTGGCACACGGCCGAAGACAGCCTCGACAAACTCTCGGCCGAGAACATGCGGATAGTCGCGGAGGTTGTGCTCGGCGCGCTGCCGGATGTGGGGGCAAGGATCGGCAGGTAATTGTCACAGGCGGCAGATCTTTTGCAGGTGGTGTTAGAGGGAGGCGGGCCTGGGAGGTCACGATGAAGCTGGCCAAGCTGGCGATCGCGCTTGCGATCACTATTCACGTGTCTTCCTTCCTGCTGATGATTCAGCAGGTGGAGCCCTTCTATTCGTGGTTCTACTCGATCGCGTGGTGGACGTACATCTTCTTCCTGAGCGCTGTAAATCATTTGAGGGCGCGCAATTCCCTGGTCTTTGACCGACCGCGCGAGGCGCTTTGGGTTTTTCTTTTCTCCACGACACTCTGGCTCTTCTTTGAGATCTTCAACTTCCGGCTGAACAACTGGAACTATGTCGGGGTGCCGTTTCAGACCTACCTTCGCTGGCCGGGATACTTCATCGCCTTCGGCACGGTCCTCCCCGGAATCCTCGAGACTGAGACTATGGTCCGGAACCTGGGGATTGCGAAACGCGTCCGACTGCGCCCTCTGCGCGTTACCCGACTTTTGCTGGTCCGATACATGCTGCTCGGAAGCGTCATGATGATCGCTCCGATACTCGCGCCGGAATGGTTTTTTCCCCTGGTCTGGCTGGGCCTCATATTCCTTGTCGATCCCGTACTCTACTGGTTATCGGAGACTCACGACGACTCGCTCACCGCACGAGCCAAAGAGGGCGACTATTCGTTACTTCTCCGCCTTCTCATCGCCGGGATGATTTGCGGACTGCTCTGGGAGTTCTGGAATTTCTGGGCCGGCTCAAAGTGGATTTACTCGGTGCCCAAGCTGGCATTTCTGAAGCTTTTCGAGATGCCGTTCCTGGGATTTTTGGGTTTCCCGCCCTTCGCACTGGAGTGCTACCTGGCGTACCGGCTTTCCGTCCTGGTCCGAGAGCGGTACCTGACAGGAAGACTGATCAGGCCCGTGGTTGTCCTCGTTCTGGTTGCCATCTATTGCGTGCTCGTCTTTAAGGGAATCGACCGGTATAACGTGTGGACCTACACGGTCTGATCTGAAACGCGTGCGCTTGCGCCAACGCCCAGCACAGCCAACGGCGGCGAAGGCGTTTATCCCAACCCGAAGAACCGCTGAATGCGGACCAGAAAATTCCTCTGTTCCTCGGTCTGGATTCTCACGGTAAGAGTGCTGATCTGGCTGGCTTGCTGTTCCAGCATGGCTTTTCGCAAGGTCATCGTCTGGCTGATTTTTTCAGCGATCGCCGGATTCTGCTGGAGCACTTCCCGGAACGGCTCTTTGCTCAAGACAAAGGCTTCGACATCGCAGGCGGCTACGACGGTGGCCGTACGAGGCTCGCCCGTCAGCAACGCCATTTCCCCGAAAAAGTCGCCTTCGGTCAACCGGGTGACTTCATGACGTTCGCCCCCGCTTTCCAGGATCACTTTGACGCTTCCGCTCTTCACAAAGAACATCGAATCTCCGGCATCAGCCTGTCGAATGATAGTCTCTCCGGCCGCAAACGTGACCGGGTGCATGACCTTGGCTATCGCCTGCTTGTCCGCCATTTCCAGGTTTCGGAACAGGCCCGCCTTCTCAACAAATGCGAGACGAGAGCCGTCATCAGCGGTCAGGTCCTGGGCAACGGGTTGGGTGATGCGGATATCGCGGATCGGGAACGGCATGCTGATGCCGGCCCGCTTCAGCCGGTAATAAAGCAGCGTCGCAAACTCGTCGATGATGGGGTCGTTGCGTGAGAAGTCATCGATCCAGAACCGGCAGGAATAGTTGATGGAGGACTCTCCGTATTCCCTCAAAAGCACGTCAGGGGCCGGTTCTTTGAGGATCGACGGTATTTCCTCACAGGTCTCGAGCGCAATCCGCTTGGCGAGATTCGGCGGCACCTCGTAAGGCAGGCCAATGGAGAAGTTCATCCGTTGCACGGGAGAGGGGTTGGAGTAGTTGACCACAATATCCTTGGAAACCAGGCTGTTCGGAATGACCACGAACTGGCCGGACTTGGTCCGCATCTTGGTGGCTCGCCAGGTGACTTCGGCCACGCGTCCCTCATAATCGCCCGCTTTGATCCAGTCTCCCACGGCAAAAGGTTTCTCTACCTGGATGGCCAGGCCGGCAAACAGATTCCCGAGTGTATCTTGCAGGGCGAGACCGAGAACCAGACCCCCGATGGCGGAGGTAGCAAACAACTGGTTGGGGGCTACCGACGTGGCAATCAGAACAAACGCCCCGACCACGACCGCGTCCTGCACAATCCTGGGATAGCGGTCGGATATCTTCTCCTGTTTGAAAGGATTGAAGAGCAGGGCGGCGATCGCGTTAATGAAGGCGAACGCCACTAGGAGCTTGCCGATCGCCGAAGGGTGGTCTGTCTGCAGCTGGTAGTAATTGGACGCGATCTCGTAGGCGGCCGCGGCTGCGATCACGAGGAGACTGAAACGCAGCTTGCCTCGTATAAACCCGTTACGAGTGATTGCCTGAAGCGGCAGAATAGCTGCCGCCAGGGCACCCAACACCACGAGGTAAGCAGCAAACGAACCGGAAAAGTCCATCTCCACGTCCTACTTCAGATTCCCATCCGCCCGGAATTTCTGAACATCGGCTTCTGATACCGTGACCTGCACGACCGCCGTGTTCTTCGGTTTTCCGGAATCAGCCGCCTTCGGATCCTCCTGGCCGACTCCTCGGCCGGCGCCTGCACCCGTGACTTCACCCGATTCTTTCTTCTCTCCAGAACCGAAAGGATTCCTGAGCCGTCCGAGGGAAAATCCGCCCTTCTTTTTCTCCTCGGGTTTCTGCGCCTGCTGCTGAGTCTGCGATTTGGTACCAGTGGTCTTCGACCCCGAGCCCGCGAGTCCTTTGGCCCCTTCCACGGAGGCCTCGGCGTCACTGGGCTTTTCGAGCTGGTACTTTATGAATTGATGGAGCCGCTCAGCCAATACGGCGCTGGCCTGTTCCGCCAGTTTCTCTGACTTGATCTGAGCCTGCAACTTGTCGATTCGCTCCTGGGTCTCCGGGTGCGAGGCAAAAAGGCCGGCTCTCGCGCTGCTTGATTCATTCTGGGCCTTGAGCGTCTCGAGAAAACCCGGCAGACCCTGAGGAGTGTATCCACAAGCGGCCGCAAAACGGACCCCGACCCTGTCGGATTCCAGTTCCTCGGCTCGTCCAAACCCTTGCAGGATCGCTTCGCTCGCCTTGTCGGCAATCTTGGCGAACACCTCGGAATTGCTCGTCAGGCTGGTCTGATCCTGGGCCAGCTGGATGCCCTTCATCTTTTGCAGGCCTTTGAGAGTGTGTTTCTCAGTCACATGGGCGATCTCATGGCCGAGCACTCCTGCCAGTTCAGCCTCGTCTTTGAAAGACGCCAGCGCTCCGCGAGTAATGTGAATAAAGCCGCCGGGCGCCGCAAAAGCATTAATGACGTTGGAATCGAGAATGATGAACTGATAGGGCAGGTTAGGCCGGTTGGTCTTCTGAGCCACCACCAGTCCGACCAGGGTGATATAGCGATGGGCTTCGACGTCCTGCTGGACCCCGTAGGCTGCCCGAATTTTCTCGCTGACGGCCTTTCCCAAAGCAATCTCGTCTGCTTCCGATATCTGCAGATCGGAAAGGCTCTTCGCTTTCTTGAGGACCGAGCCGAGCTTTCCCAACTGGGCCTGGACCGGGAAGGTGAACGTGAGCGCCAAGGGCAGCAAACACGCGAACAGCAGACTGACCCTCTTCATGACATCCTCGCTTTCTGTAAGGCGACCGGCGCCCATTTTAACAGGTTTCGGGAAGGTATAAGCCACGAACGGCCTCTTGTCCGATTGGCTGCAGATCCGTGCAGGTCGCGGGGTGAATACCGTTAGAGGGATATTTACTTGACTCCAGTAACCCCCTACATATTTGCGGTTGGAATGGGCGAGTTCGAGCAAAAGCGGCAAATTGTTCGTAGTTCTGCCTTTAGGCGGGCGTTTTTGAGCGTGCCTGCTGCACCAGGTGCGTTTTAAAAGGCCTGTTCGAATCGGGTAAGTAGAGGTGTGTTTACCGGTGTTCTAAAACAGTCTGAAAAGAACCGGAGAAACTCCTCTTGACAACGGTGGCCCTCATAGAAGGCGGAACTACGAACACTACGAACACGTTGCCGCTTCCACTCGTTTGCGTGCTCGCCACCGCAATATCCAGCGGAGATCGGACTGCTATTCGCCGGCGGCATCTTCAGGGATAATAGCGCCCATGTTGGCAGTCCTGGCAGCTTCAAGATGGGTCCGTTGGCTCCTCATGTCCTTCGCGGCCGCGGGCCTGGCCGGCGCGTTGGCGAGCTTGAGCTTTTTCCAGACCCTGGAGCTGAAGACTCTGGACTACCGGTTTCAGCTGAAGGCGGGAACCTCAACCGCGAGCCCGGACATCGTGATCGTTGAGGTCGACGACGCGAGCATCAAATTCCTGGAACCGGAAGTAGGGAGATGGCCGTGGCCCCGTAACGTTTATGCAGTGCTGATCGACTTTATCCGGCAGGCCGGCACCCGCCTGATCCTCTTTGATCTGCTTCTGACGGAGGCGGACAAGCAAAACCCCGAAGCCGATCAGGACCTGGGCCGCGCTACCGAGGAATTCGGCCAGGTGATACATGCTGTCTACCTCGAAGAACAGGATCTGGGAGATCCGGACTGGGACGTCGTCAGGAAAAACTCGATACCCGCTCAAGGATCACTCCCCGACTATGTCGGAATCCTCCTCCCGACTCCCGCCATCCTCAAGCATCCGAGGGCTCTCGGCCACGTCGCCATGCGGCTTGACGCCGACGGACCCTGGAGGCGTTCGCTTCCATTGGCCCGTTTTCGTGACCGGGCCTTCCCCTCCCTCCCGATCGCCGGAGTCATGGTCCTGCAAGGACTTCGGTTGAAAGACGTCCAGGTGACCAGCCAGGAGATACGGGTCGGAACGGTCCGTGCCCCGCTTGATGAAGACTCGCGTTTGCCGATCTGGTTTAATGGACCGCCCGGCGCTTACCGCCGTTACCCGTTCTCACACGTTTTTTACTCAGCACTCCAGTTGCAGGAGGGAGAAAAACCGACCCTGGATCCGAGCCTGTTCAAGGGAAAGATCGTTCTGCTGGGAGTCACGGCGGCCGCCCTTCACGATCTCTTCACTACCCCCTACAGCGGCAGTGCGGCCACCATCGGAGACAAGCGGAGGATCTTCGGAAAGATGCCGGGAGTCGAAGTCCAGGCCAACATTTTGGACAGCCTTCTGCACAACCGGTACCTGAAACGCTTGCCGGCAAGTTCCTCTGCCGCCCTTGTCATAGCCGTAGCCTGTGTCTCGCTCGGAGCCGCCCTTTACCTTCCTCTCTGGTCGGCAATCCTGGTCTTGGCACTCATCCCTGCCGGATACCTCGCCGCGTCTCTTCAGGCTTTTGAGCGGCATCTCCAGACACCAGTCGTGGCGGTAATCCTGGCATGGGCCCTCGCAGTCGCCGTCGGCTACGTCTATCAGTATTGGATTGAGGGCGGCGAGAAGCGGCGAATCAAACGGATTTTCTCGCACTACGTGTCCCGAGACGTTTTCCACGAGCTGCTGAACAATCCGGCAGCAGCGGCACTGGGAGGCAAGCGGGCGCTCGCAACGGTCCTCTTTTCGGACCTGCGCGGTTTTACCACGCTTTCGGAGAAGACCGAGCCGGAGGCCTTGATCAACCAGCTGAATGAATACTTCTCGGCTATGGTCGAGGTTGTCTTCGAACATCGCGGAACCGTGGATAAGTTCGTCGGCGACATGATCATGGCTCTCTTCAATGTGCCGCTGCCCGATGACAATCACGCCGACCATGCAGTCCGTTGTGCCATAGCAATGCAACGACGTCTTGAGGCGTTAAATGCCAGATGGAGGACCGAGGGACGGTGCGAATTTCACTCCGGTGTAGGTATTAATAGCGGGCAGATGATTGTCGGAAATGTCGGTTCCGAATCGATACGCAGTTACACAGTCATAGGCGACCAGGTCAACCTGGGGTCGAGGCTCGAGTCGCAATGCAAGGAATACAAGGTCGAGATCATCATCAGCGAGCACGTGCGCGCCTTGCTGCGCGGCAGCTATCCCCTTAAAGAGATCGGGAACGTCATCGTCAAGGGGAAATCAGAGCCAGTGAAGATCTTCCAGGTGGAGTGGAAGGAAAAGCGAAGGATGAAGGATGAAGAGAAGGATGAAGGTCTTTCGTAAGTACGGAGCGTTTCTGAATGCCCGTGCCTCTGAAGTACCGGTAGTTACAAGCACTCTTTCGGAGTGCGGCAGCCATGCTGCCGGCTGTCTGGAAGATCGAAAGTGAAAAGGCCGCCGGCATGGCCGCCGCACTGCTCCGGAAATGCGATCGAGAGTGCGGGCAGGCTTTTATCGTGGCCGGACTCTCCAGAGTCCGGCATGAGGAGCAGGATCGGCTCGTCTTTGCTGGCCGCAGACAACCCCCGGCGGAACTCCTGAACATTACGAACGGGCTTGCGGTTCACCTCCTGGATGACATCGCCGCGGACCAACCCCGCCTCCGCTGCCGGGCTGCCGGGCTGGACTGTGACCACCACCGCGCCCTGAGCACCCGATTCCAGCTGCAGTTGCTCGCGTATTCCGGCCGTGAGGTCCTGCACCTGGACCCCCAGAGCTGACGAAGAGCTGTCCGGCTCCTCAGGACTGACCGGCTCTTCTTCCTGGGATTCCGGCCGTTCACCGAGTACGACGTCGATATCCCTTCTCTGCCCGTTTCTCAGGATCTGGAAGCGGGCGGTTGACCCCGGTCGCTGTGAGGCGATTTTGAAGCGCAGATCACGGCTGTCCTCGACCGGCTGGCCGTTCAGAGAGACAACCACGTCGCCACGCTGAAGTCCCGCCTTGCCGGCCGGACCGCCCTGCTCGACGCCGCTGATGAGCGCCCCTTGTTCCTGGGACAGATCGAAGGCCGACCTGATGGCAGGAGTGAGGTCCTGGATAACAACTCCCAGGAAGCCTCTGACCACCTTGCCCTGCTTGACGATCTGCTCCATCACGTTTCGAGCCATGTTCACCGGGACAGCGAAACCAATTCCAACATTTCCGGCGCTGCGACTGAGGATGGCCGTGTTTATCCCGACAAGCCGGCCATCTGGATCGACGAGCGCGCCGCCGGAGTTACCGGGGTTAATCGCCGCATCCGTCTGAATGAAGTCCTCGTACCCGGTGATGCCCAATTCTCCCCGGCCGGTGGCGCTGATGATACCCATGGTTACCGTCCGGCCAACTCCAAACGGGTTGCCGATCGCCAGGACGAACTCCCCGATCCGGACCTTGCTCGAGTCGCCCATGGTAATCGGATTCAGGTTTTTGGCTTTCTCGACTTTGAGTACCGCTATATCGGTCTGCGGGTCAGTCCCCAGGATTTTGGCGCGATATTCCTCATTCTCACCGAACAGGACCAGCACTTCGCTGGACGACTCCACCAGATGGTTGTTGGTCAGAATGAGCCCGTCACCGGAAACCACCACGCCCGATCCGAGCCCTCGCTCGCGGCGCTCTTGGGGAGCCAGGCCCTCAGTATCGTCTCCAAAGAAACGCCGGAAGAACGGGTCCTCGAAAAGCGGGTTGTCGCTTATTTCGGCTCGGACAATCCGGGTAGAAGTGACGGTGACAACAGCCGGCAAGACGGTCTGCACGACGGGTGCGAAGCCGGTTTCAAAGGATACTGGATCTCCGGGTCCCGGCCTGGCGCCACTGGCCGCCGGCTGAGGCGCGGCCCCGGTCGGCCAGTTCAATGCCAGAACTAGGCCGATCAGGACGCCAATCACGACAGCGATGACACCCACCATCCGTGGGCGGATCTGGAGGGAAGGGTGGAAGGCCGGCCGGCTGCGGTCAGACCCGTTCCGGCGCCGCTTCACCTGCCGGTTCGAGTACGGCCTCGCGGTAATCGCAGGCCTTGTTCGGGCAGTAGCGCACCAGGCCCTGTTTCTTGGTGAAGCGTTCGAGAATGTACGGTCTCTGGCATTTCGGACAACTCTGGGGTATCGGCTTGTCCCAAAGGACGAAGCGGCACTGCGGATATCTGCTACAACTGTAGAAGATCTTGCCGCGTCGGGATTTCCGTTGCAGCAGTTCCCCCTCGCCGCACTCGGGACACTGGACGCCGGTCGTCTCTCGCTTGATGTACTTGCACTCCGGGTAGCGAGAGCAGGCCGTGAACTCTCCGAACCGGCCGTGTTTGATGACCAGATTGGCGCCGCACTGCGGGCAGCTCTCGTCGAGCGGCTTGTCGGCGTGGACCTTGGTTTCACCCTTGACTCGGACGACTTTCCGCGTGTTTTTGCAGTCGGGATACCCCGAACAAGCAAAGAAGTCCCCATACCGGCCCTTCTTGAGCACCATGGGGCGGCCGCATTTGTCGCACGGGTGGGTCTCAGGCGCCGCGACTTCCGGACTGCCGGCGGAAGACGCCTCTTTGGCAATCTCCTGCGTGTTCTTACAGGCGGGATAATTGCTGCAGGCCAGGAACTTGCCGAAACGACCCCACCGGATGACCATTTCGGAGCCGCACTTCGTGCACTGGATGCCGGTCGGTGTTTCCTCTTTCTTGAGGTTCTTCATCTCGATCTTGGCTTGTTGCAGCTCCCGGGCAAATTCCGAGTAAAACTCCTTGAGGGTGTGGATCCAGTCTTCCTGTCCGTTTTCGATTTCATCCAGATCCTGCTCGAGCCTGGCGGTGTAGTCGTAATCGAAGATCTCATCGAAGTGAGCGACCAGCAGATCCGTGACAACCTCGCCGATTTCCGTCGGGACAAAACGCCCCTCGGTGTCCTTTTTCACGTACTCGCGATCCAGGATAACGGAGACGATCTGGGCGTAAGTCGAGGGCCGGCCGATGCCTTTTTCTTCGAGCGCCTTGACCAGGGTCGATTCGGTATACCGCGGTGGCGGCTGCGTGAACTTCTGTTCGGGGAGGATCTTCTGAACTTTCAGCCGTTCCCCGACTGTCAGGGGCGGCAACAGGCCTCCTTCTTCCGCGTCCGCCGGCGTCTCGTCCTGTCCCTCCTGGTACAGCTTCAGGAAGCCGTCGAACTTCAACACCGATCCGACCGCCCGAAACAGCGTCTTGCCCGCCTCAATGTCGACCTGAGTTTCGTCGAAGAGAGCCGGGTTCATCTGAGAAGCGACAAACCGCTTCCAGATCAGCTCGTACAGGCGAAATTCGTCACGCCCCAGGTAATCGCGAACCTGGTCGGGCCGGCGCATGACCGAAGTCGGCCGGATGGCCTCATGCGCATCCTGCGCGCCTTTGCGCCCCTGATACATGACGGGCTTCGCCGGTAAATAGCCGTCCCCGTAAGTCTCTTTGACGAAACCGCGAACCTCTTGAAGAGCCGATTCCGCCACGCGGGTGGAATCCGTGCGCATGTACGTTATCAGACCAATCAGGCCCTCATCTCCCACTGCCACGCCCTCGTAGAGGCGTTGGGCCAGCGTCATGGTTTTCTTCACGGAGAATCGCAGTTTCCGGTAAGCCTCCTGCTGGAGCTTGCTGGTGATGAAGGGGGGAACAGGCCGGCGTTTCTTCTCTTTCTTTTCGATCGAGCCGACTTTGAACTCGGCCTGACGGAGCTCGGCCAGCAGTCGATCCGCTTCTTCCTGATTGGAAACCTTGAATTTCTTGCCTTCGTACTTGACCGCCCGTGCCGTGAAGACCGGGGGACTGGCCGCCTCGAGCAGAGCGGAGAAATTCCAGTATTCCTCCGGAACAAAGGCGCGGATCTCGCGTTCCCGGTCCACGACCATCCGCAGCGCCACCGATTGGACGCGGCCGGCCGACAGCCCGCCTCGGACTTTCTGCCACAACAACGGGCTGATCTTGTAGCCGACCAGACGGTCAAGGATGCGCCGGGTCTGCTGAGCCGATACTTTGTTTCGGTTGATCGACCCCGGGTTCTTGAAAGCCTCGAGGATCGCGTTCTTGGTTATTTCGTTGAAGAGAACTCGATAAATGGTCCGAGCCTCACGGCCATTCAGCTCTTCGGCGAGGTGCTGGCAGATTGCTTCTCCCTCGCGGTCGGGGTCGGCAGCGAGATAGATAACTTCCGATTTCTCAGCGGCTTTCTTCAGCTCGCGAACGACTTTCTCTTTACCCGGGATAACCCGGTAAGTAGGCCGGAAATCGTTCTTGATATCCACACCCAGGGCGCGGGCGGGAAGATCCTTGATGTGTCCGGCGCTGGCTCGAACCTGGTAGTCTCTTCCCAGATATTTCTCGATGGTCCTCGCCTTTGCCGGCGATTCCACGATAACTATTGCTTTTCCCATTCTCGAATTTCCCACCCCCACTGATCTATAACATAATCCGCCCGACAACTCCCGCAGAATTGCACGGACAAAGACCCGCCAAAGACGCGGAATGGAGATCCTTCATCTCTGCGCCGCTGTTTTTTCGCGTGCCCTGGCCATTGTCAGTCTGCGGGATAGACCCTGCAATACCGTCGGCCGGGGAGCTGCCGGATCAAACCCTTCATCTCAAGACGCAGGAGGGACTGGTTAAGTTGCGGCAGATCCAGCCTCAATCTATCCAGGAGCGTGTCGAATGCGATGGAGGCGTCAACCGGCAGGGCCGCCAGGAGCGACTCTTCTTCGGGTGACAGATCAGCCTTTGCGCAGCTGGACGGCTCGGGTTGGGCCGCAAGGCGCAGCTGGTCGAGCACGTACAGCGGCAGCCCCTCCAGAATGTCCTGCCGATCAAGCACGATCCGGGCGCCCTGCTTGATCAGATAGTTCGGGCCGTAACTTCCCGGGCTGGTGATGTTTCCCGGCACGGCCCAAAGCTCCCGATTCTGTTCCAGCGTAAGGCGTGCCGTGATCAGTGACCCGGAAAACTCCGAGGCTTCCACAATGAGCGTCCCGTAGCTCAAACCGCTGATGATCCGGTTGCGAATCGGGAAGTTTTGGGGCGCGGGATAGCTGCCCATAGGGAATTCGCTCACGATGCATCCTTTTTCGCGGACGCCCTCGTAAACCTTCCGGTTTTCTCTCGGATACACAACATCTACGCCGTTTCCCATGACCGCAACCGTCTTTCCTCCTGCTTCCAAGGCTCCCAGATGAGCGTAGCAGTCGATTCCGCGGGCCAGGCCGCTGACGACAGCCAGCCCCGTCTCCGCCACTTCCCGGGCGAGCCTCTGCGTAACCTGGCGACCGTACACCGACGCGCGCCTGGCTCCAACAATCGCGATCGCCGCCTGCTGGGCGATCTGAAAATCCCCCAGACTGTACAGAATCACCGGCGGATCGTGAATCGCGCGCAAAAGATGCGGATATCGGTCATCGGCGATCGAGGTGATCGCGATTCCTTTCGTCTCGGCCTCTTTCAAGACCGACTCCGCGGCGGTTGCCGCCCACCCGCCGGCGATACAACTGGCAATCTCATCCGAGAGCGAGCGGCGCAGCTGGGATCGGGGGAGTCTGAAGAGGCCTGAGGGAAGCCCCCCGTGAAGACCAGTGAGCTGATGAATCCGGGTCGTTCCCAGTCCCGGGATCAACGCGAGGGCCAGGTAGTAGAACGATTCGTTGCTATTCATCCTACTAGCTATTACGCTCGAGCGGAAAAATCTACGAGAGGAAATTTGTCGCGCAACGAGGCGCGAGAGAACCGGGGTCTCCCCGGCGTTTTTCGCGTACCCTGTCCGCGTAGTTCGGCGGGATGATATCCTTTCAACGATGAAGGTCTCTTTTATCGAATTCCTCAACGCGGTCCCGCTCGGTTGGGGCTTGCTTCACGGCTGTGCGAAGAATTCGGTCGAGTTGTTCCTCGATGTTCCTTCCCAATGCGCCGACAAGCTGGCCCGCGCAGAGGCGGACGTGGGTCTGATTCCAGTCATCGAATACCAGCGGATTCCCGGGCTGCGGATTGTTCCGGACATTGCCATAGCTTCCAAGCATGAGGTCAGGAGCGTCCTGTTCATCAGCAAGACTCCAATTGAGAGAGTGTCGACCGTTGCGGTCGATACCGCCAGCCGGACTTCTGTCGCTCTTCTTCGCATTCTCCTGGAGAAGTACTACCTGAACCGCGACGTCGATTTCCAAGCCGCCGTACCCGATCCCGAGAGCATCCTGTCTCAGCACGATGGGGCGCTCGTCATCGGGAATCCGGCTTTGAAGACCCGGCAGCAAGGGCGGCACGTCTACGACCTCGCAGGAGAATGGAACCGGTTTACCGGCTTGCCCTTTGTCTTTGCTTTCTGGGGCGTTCGAGCTGACTTTGAACTGGGGGAGGACGCCGCGCTCTTTTACAAGTCCCGCGAAGCGGGAATGGCCAGCATTCCCGAGATTTGCTCGACTTACGGGCAGCGGCTCCAGATCCCCGCCACCGAAATCCGACGTTACTTGCTCGAAAACCTGGATTATTCGCTGGACGAGCCAAATCAACGCGGTCTGGAATGCTTCTTTTCCTTCGCGGCTGAGCTCGGTCTGATTCCCAAGCCGAGGCCCCTGGAATTCGTGACCTTGGACTGCAAGGCTGAAGAGGTATGGTAAAAACCGGATTGGAAGTCCTGCTGCAGGAGAGACCCGACCTGTTGAAAGGAAAGCGGGTCGGCGTCATCGCTAATCCAAGCTCTGTCAACGCCCAGCTGGATCACGTGGTCGACCTGCTTCACCGGCATCCCGAGGTCCATCTGACAACCATCATGGGCCCGCAGCATGGCGCCCGCGGCGAGACCCAGGACAACATGATTGAGTGGGAGGATTACCGCGACCCCGTAACCGGGCTTCCCGTATACAGCCTCTACGGCAAGACGCGCAAGCCGACTGCCGAGATGCTGAAGAACGTGGACGTCCTGATTTTCGACATTCAGGACGTGGGCGCCCGCTACTACACGTTCGTTTACACAATGGCCCTGGCCATGGAAGCCTGCGGCGAGCAGGGACGGCAGTTTATAGTTCTCGATCGACCCAATCCCATCGGCGGCGTCGAGGTGGAAGGTCCGGTTCTCGACCCGGCTTTCCGTTCGTTTGTCGGTCTGTTCCCGCTCGCTATCCGTCACGGCCTGACCGTCGGAGAACTGGCCCGCTACTTTTGCGGCGAGTGTGGCGTGAAGTGCCGGCTTGAAGTGGTCCCCATGAAAGGCTGGCGCCGGGATATGTTCTTTGATGACACCGAGCTGCCCTGGATCATGCCTTCGCCGAATATCCCGACGTTGGATTCCGCCTTGGTTTACCCGGGGCTGTGCCTGCTCGAGGGAACCAACGTGTCTGAAGGCCGGGGCACGACGCGGCCGTTTGAAATGAGCGGCGCGCCTTGGATCTCCCCCGAACACCTGGCGAAGAAGTTGAACGGCATGAGCTTGCCCGGAGTAAGATTCAGGCCGATTCACTACATCCCGACTTTTCACAAATGGAGCGGAACGATGGTCGGAGGTGTGCAGGTCCACGTGCTGGACCGGCATTCCTTCCGGCCATTCGCTACCGGGCTGGCCCTCCTGATGGCGTATCGGGACGCGGGACCGGATAAGTTCCGCTGGAAGGAACCTCCCTACGAGTACGAATACGACAAGCTGCCGATTGACATCCTGCTCGGCAATGGTGGTATCCGGCAGGCAATCGAACGCGGCGAATCGCTTGAGCCGATCGAGGCAGGCTGGCAGGAGGAACTCCAGGCGTTCAAGGAGAAGCGGAACGGATACTTGCTGTACTAAAGGGGTACAGAGAGGGCAACGGATAGAGGAACTGCACGGATCGATGGGCGCCACCCGATACAGTTGTTACCCTCTACAGCCGTCCTGAGTATGCACATCGAGACCGAAGCCAAATTCGAGGTGACACCGAGCGATCTGCCGAGGGTCCGTGAGGAGCTGATCGAGCTCGGAGCGCGCCCGCTCGCCGGCCCGCATACGGAGGAGAATGAGCTCTATGATTTTCCCGATGGCCGGCTCGCTCGCTCGGGTTGCGCCCTGAGGCTGCGCTCCTACGCCGGCCAGAGCCTTTTGACGTTTAAAGGCGCCGTTCAGTCAGACCCGTTGCTTAAGAAGCGCGAGGAGATTGAAACGCGGGTTGAACAGACTGAGCCGGTGAAGAAGATCCTGGGCCGCCTCGGCCTTACCGTTTCCTTCGGCTATCGGAAGACCCGGGAAATCCTCCTGCTGGAGCGCGGCCGGGGATTGCTTCAGGTCTGCCTGGACGAGACCCCCGTGGGCTGCTTCGTCGAAATCGAAGGCGACGGTGAGGGGATCAAGCAGCTGGCGGCGCGTTTTGGCTGGACGCAATTCATCACCAAGAGCTACATCGATCTCTACCTGGAGAGACGCCGGTGAGGGCCCTGGTCCTGGCTGCTGGTTTCGGCGCCCGACTGGCGCCGCTCACCCTCTTTCGGGCGAAACCTGCCATCCCGTTTCTCAATCGTCCGATCATTCACTATTCCCTGGAAATGCTTCAGAAGGCAGGAATCGACCAGGTGGTTGTCAACTTGCACCACCTGCCTGATAGCGTGCGCCGGGCAGTAAGAGACGCCTTTCCGCGTGTCCGCTACTCTTTCGAACCGCAGATCCTCGGAACCGGCGGCGCAATCGCAAAAGTCCGCGATTTTCTAAGAGAGGACGATTTCGTGGTCTGTAACGGCAAGATCTATTTCGAAGAGGAGCTGCGGAAGGCGCTGGCTTTCCATCGCGAGTCGGGGGCCGTCGCCACGATGGTCCTGGTGCCGTTTGATCAGAATCCCGGGTTCAACCCCGTCTACATCAGTTCCGACCGGCGAGTATGCGGATTCGGACCAGGATACCAGCCCCAGCCCGATGACACCCCGTGGGTCTTCACCGGCGTCCACATCCTTTCCCCGCAGCTTCTTGACCGGATCCCGGACGGACCGTCTGATTCTGTCCGAGACCTTTATGCTCAGCTCGTCTGTGAGCGCAAGAAAGTCAACGGATTCGTCAGCCAGGCCTACTGGTGTGAGACCAGTACGCCGGAGCGCTATCTGGAAAAATCCTTCGAGGTTCTGAGGCGAAAGGGCCGGGACGATGAGAACATCGCGGCCGACAGCTCGAGGGTGCACCCGAAGGCAGAAGTTCGTCACTCTATCATCTGGGACGACGTTACAATTGGTGAGCGGGCTAACCTAAACCGGGTGATTGCTGTCGGTAATATCACAGTCCCCGCGGGTGCGCAGTTTGGAAACGCGATCCTGACACCGCTCCCGGACGTCTACCCGGGGGGTCTTCAGGGGGTTTTGCAGAACCGAGGCGGCCGCCTGGCCGGTGAGTTAGTCGTTTGGCCGCTTTGACTTACAGTTAGATGGGACCTGCTCCCTGACCTTGAACCTGCAGTGCCGTTAGGAGAAGAATGAGTCAATGGACGCCAGTTCCTTCCCGCCCGTTCAACAGCGCCTGATGGAGTTCATAAGGCGAAGATTTCAGTTAGGCTACAATCACTACAATGTTCAGAAGCTGATCGGCGACGCTTCTTCTCGCCAGTATTTCCGGCTGGTCTTCGAAAACGAAGGATCATACGTTCTCGCGGCCTATCCAGAACCGTTCCAACTGGAGACGTTCACCTACCAAGAGGTGTATGACATCTTCCGCATGGTTGGGCTCCCCGTGCCCGAAATTATCGTGGCGGACGGCGAGCTGGGCATCGTCCTGCAAGAAGACCTCGGTGACGAATCGGTCCAGAAACGGCTGCGACACAGCACTCAAGAGGAGTACTGCCGGCTGATGTGCCGCGCGATCGATCTACTGATTCTGATTCAGACGCAGGCTACCAAGGTGGTTCCGTCGAATACGGAAGCCGCCAGACTCGCCTTCGACAAAGAAAAGCTGAGCTGGGAGCTGGCTTTCTTTCGCCGCTACTACGGGAATTATCGAAACCTGCCGCTGCCGGAAGATAAGGGGCTGATTGCCGATTCTGGACGCCTGGCCGAGGAGCTCGCTTCCTACCCGCGTTTCCTGTGCCATCGTGATTACCATGTCCGCAATCTGATGGTCAAAAACGATCAGGTCTATATCATCGATTTCCAGGACGCCCGGCAGGGGCCCGCGCTCTATGACCTCGTCTCCCTGCTCAAAGACTCGATTCAACTGACGCCGGAGCAGGTGGAGTGGTACGTCGGCTATTACATCAACCAGTCCCGAACGGCAAATTCGCCGGCCCTTCTTGAAGCACGGGCGCTTCGAAGGCAGTTTGACCTGATGACCATTCAGCGGCTGCTGAAAGCGCTTGGCACGTACGGCTACCAGATCACCGAACGCGCGAATTTTATCTACGAGCAATACGTGCCCGGCTCTCTTCACCGCGCGTCGCTGGCCTTGCAGTCCCTTCAAGAATTCCCTTATATTCAGTCCCTTGTGGCAGACGAAGTGACCAGGCTGGTCACGGACAAAGATCGATAGCTAACGGCTGACCCGAGCGTGTACTCCCCGATCCGGCTCGGCTTTTGCCAGCCGTCAGCTCTCGGCTGTCAGCCAGTGTCCGCCTGCGAGACCGAATACCACGGAGGCCAAATGCCGCACGTTTACATCGAGGATATTGCCAGATACGAAAGCCAGGAGGTGACTCTCAAAGGCTGGATCTACAACCGGACCGACAAGGGAAAGCTCCGATTTCTGATAATCAGGGACGGAAGCGGCCTGATTCAGGCGGTCGTTTTCCAAAAGGCCGTTCCGCCTGAGGTTTTTTCAGTCGCGGACGCCGTGACTCAGGAATCATCAGTTATAGTCACAGGGAAGGTCCGCAGCGACCAGCGCGCCCCGGGCGGTTACGAGCTGGATGTCTCCCACCTGGAAGTTATTCAGTTCGCCGAGCCGTACCCTATCACCCCTAAGGACCACGGCACCGCTTTCCTGATGGAAAACCGGCACCTCTGGCTGCGCTCGAGCCGCCAGCACGCCGCATTGCGTGTGCGCAGCGAAATCATCAAGGGGTGCCGCGATTTCTTCGACGACCGGGGCTTCGTCCTGGTCGACACGCCGATCATCACGCCCGCGGCCTGCGAAGGCACCACCACGCTGTTTGAGCTTGACTACTTCGGCGAGAAAGCCTTCCTGACGCAGAGTGGGCAACTCTACAACGAAGCGGACTGCATGGCCTTTGGGAAGGTGTACTGCTTCGGCCCAACATTCAGAGCTGAAAAATCCAAGACCCGCCGCCACTTGATGGAATTCTGGATGATTGAGCCCGAGGTTGCTTTCGCCGACCTGGACGACTGCATGAAGCTCGCCGAGGATCTGATCAGCTACCTGGTTCAACGCGTCCTCGACAAGCGCGGGGAGGAACTGAAACGGCTGGAGCGGAATACCTGTCTTCTGGAGAAGGTCCGCCCTCCATTCCCGCGCATCAGCTATAGCGAGGCTTTCGACATACTCGAGAAGGCAGGCACGGAGACGCCGCGGGGCGCCGACCTCGGAGCCCCGGACGAAACGATTCTATCCTCACGCTACGAGCTCCCCTTGATGGTCCATCGATATCCGAAAGACGTGAAGGCCTTTTACATGCAGCCGGACCCGGAAAATCCGAATCTGGCGCTCTGTGTCGATGTGCTGGCGCCTGAAGGCTACGGCGAGATCATCGGCGGCAGCCAGAGGATTCACGACCACGACCTGCTCTTGCAGCGCATAAGAGAGCATAATCTGCCGATTGAGGCCTTCCAGTGGTATCTGGACCTGAGGAAGTACGGCACGGTGCCTCACAGCGGCTTCGGGATGGGAATAGAGCGAGTCGTGGCCTGGATCTGCGGGCTCGAGCATGTGCGCGAGACGATCCCGTTCCCGAGGATGCTTTACAAGATTTACCCGTGACGCTGACCGGATGCGTTTCTGACATTGGCCGACATGCTGAAGTTCGTCTTACTACTGACCCTCCTCCCGCTGCCTGACACGCTTGACCGGGTGGAAGAAGCCCGGCGGCAAGGTCGCTACCGGGAGGCGATCACACTCCTCGAACAGGTAAGACGGGAATCACCGGACGTCTATCGGCTTAACCATCTCCTCTACCTCCAATCAGTGCTCCAGAAGCAGGCAGGCCTGAAGGAGCAGGCCCGACAAGGATTTGACACGATCCTCGAATCGGACTTCCCCCTTCCGGACGCCACTTTGCTTCACCTGATTGACGTGACGGCGTCAATCGATCTCGACGAACGCAGGAAGTACTTCGAATCATTTCTCGAGCGCTACCCGGCGCACGCCCGCTGGTCGGCGGTGGCGCTGCAGTACGCGGATGCGTTAGCCAAAGACCACCGCGATACGCAGGCCACACGATGGTACGAGCGCCTGATTGCCAACGGCCGGATGTATGTTCGAACGTCACGTCTCAGGGTGGCCGAGCTCCTGCTGAAAGGCCCCGACGTCGGTCGAACAGACGTCAAACGCCGCCGCGAAGCGGCAGGCATACTGGCGAAGCTCCTGGTAGAGGATGACCACGATTCAATCGCGCTGGAAGCAGCCAGGCATCTGCGGAAGATCGAGCAGATCACCCGTTTGAGCGAAATCGAGCTGCGTCACCGCGCCCGGGCCTTCATCAGCAACCGCGAAGGCGCCTCTGCCAGGGTCTATTTGAATCGACTGATTAACCGGTACCCGAAAAGTGCTTCCCGTCCGGAATATGGTTACCTCCTCGGACGCAGCTTCTACCTGGATGGGAGAAAAAGAGACGCGATCGCGGTTTACGATCGTACCTATCGCAGATTCCCTACCTCTGAATGGGGCGTCTACAGCCGATACCTGTCCGGGAACCTATCGCTCGGCTTAAATGACTACCAACAGGCCATACTGGCTTTCAGGGAGGTCGTCGAGAAGCACAGCGGCAGCGAGTATTTTGATCGGGCGCTTCTCGGGTTGGCCGATGCCCTCATCTGGCAGGGAGATCGACCCGGCGCCGAGGGGGCCTTGACCAAGGGGCTCGCCAAGCCGGGCAGTCGTGCTCACTCCTTTCATTACCAGTTGGCCCGGCTGCGGATCGAAGAGGGCCGTTACCAGGAGGCGCTCACGAACCTGGGCCAGATCTGCGCGCTGACCTCCCAGCAGCTGCCTTCCGGAGTGACCCGCGAGGAGGTCCTTTTCTGGAAAGGGTTCTGCGAGCAGCAAATGGGCCTGGCGGCTGAATCACAGCAGAGCTACCTCGCCGGCGCGAGCGGGCGGGCCAATTACTTCGGTTACCTGGCGCGCGAGCGGGCGGGATCGCAGAATTCAGCCCCGCTGACCGACAGTCCTCGGGCTTGGAGCGGCCGGCTGTTAGGGCCACGTGCAGCGCGGAGTCCCGCTGTAGAGGCCTCGGCCCTGGACGTTGGCGCTCAGATTCAGAGCGTTCGGCTGCGGGAGTTGTTGTTCCTTCGCCTTTTTGACGAGGCTTACGCAGAGCTGAAAAGACAGGGACCGGGTCCGGTCGTCAAGGACAAGGGAAACTACCTCTTCCACCTGGCCAGTTGGGCGCAACGAGGCGAACTCTTCCGGCAGTCACTGGACGCCGCAGAGGAATTGACGGACCTACTATACAGCGGCGTTCCGCCTGAGCAATATCCTCCTGAGCTGCAGCGCCTGCTCTACCCGCTTCCGTACTGGGACCTGGTTGTCCGTTTCGGGACTGAGCGCGGGATCGATCCGTACCTGTTGCTGGCGGTGATGAAGCAGGAGAGTGGGTTCCAGCCCGATGCCATCTCACCTGCTTCGGCGCGCGGCCTCATGCAGCTGATGCCGGGAACCGCCAGAGAACTCTCCCGGCGCTTGCGAGTCCCCTTCAAGGGAACGGCCACCTTGGACGATCCTGAAGTGTCGATCAACCTGGGATCGTTTTATTTCAGGCAAATGCTGGACAATTTCGGAGGAGTACTGGAGAAGGGCCTGGCCGCTTATAACGGAGGCGCGAGCAACGTGCGCCGCTGGGAGAAGAAGCTCACCACGCCTGATACAACCATCTTCGTTTCGAACATCGGCTTCCGTGAAACAAAACTCTACGTCCTTCGAGTCCTCGGCAGTTACTGGACATATCGCAGACTGTACGCGAACGCGGAGAGGCAAAGCGGCACGATTGTTTGTGCCCGGCCTTCCGGCAGTCCTGAGGGACACCCGTCGGAACGTCGCCTGATCCCGCACCAAATCGGGCAACTGCCAGTCAAAAAGAGCCGGCCAGCTGAAATTGGCGCCAGGCGCGAAGATCCGTTCTTTATTATCAAGCACTTACGAGAGACTCACGAGCGTCTCACCAATTGACCTTCAGCCCGAACTGGAACTGGCGCGGATCAAAAGCCGCGGTCGGCCGGCTGTAGTAGCGCCCACCCGGCGCGAGCTCGCCAAACGCATTCACGTCCGTGAAGAACGGCGACGCCGCAGCCTCGTTGAAACGATTGAAAAGGTTGAACGCCTCCCCGATTACATCAACCCGGACCTTCTCCCCCAACCGGACCGCCCGGGTCAAACGCAGGTCCACTGAGGCATAGCCGTGCATAATCCCGCGGTTGCGCCCGAGGTTGCCGTTCTCGAGAAAAGCCGGCAAAACCAGGGTGGCGCCGGTCCCGACACTCGGCCGGTCATTGGAGCTTTGCAGGTCGGCATTAGTGTCGGTGCCTGTAATGACGTTGAACGGACGACCCGAAGAAAGCTCAATGATCGGAGCAAAGATGAAGTCGGCCAGCAGCCGTCGCGCGAAGTCCGGTGAGGCGGCCCATTCACGTGGCGAGGAAAACAGGGCGCTGAATCCAAACCGGTGCCGTTGATCAAAAAGCGAATCCGAGCGCTCTGCCCGAAAGTTGCCGTTGTCTTGGGGTTTGAGAAGCGTGTGCAGGTCAGAAGAATCGTCGATCGTGTGCGACCAGGTGTAGGAGGCGAGGAACTGAAAGTTACTGGAGAAGCGCTTTTTGACTTCGAGCGACAGCGCGTTGTAGTTCGAGTTCCCGTCAGACAGCTGGGCGCTGACGTCGCCAAGGGGGGAGATCGGCCCCGCGGTTCGCAAGGAGCTGGCAAGGGCGGCAGCGAACGCGGCCGGGGACACCTGGCCGCCCGTGGCCGAGGTGACAAAGAAATAGTTCGGCGCGCTCGGCCGGAAGAAATTCGCGGCCAGTGGACTGACGATCACATGTCCGGTCACGTTGTGGACCGCCACCAGCCCCGGCACCCGGACGGTGTAAAGAGCGTTGCTGGCCGTGGGGAGTGGGAACAAAACCGCTTCGGCAAAGCCGGTGGGCGCCCTGCCGTTAGCCAGGCAGGCGGCCTGGGCCGCACCCAGCGCTGCGGGGCAAAGCACCGGGTTACCGACAGAGAAGCGCCGGAAATTCTCGACCAGGAGATCATTGCGGGGAGCATTGATGTCCTGAGGATGAGGGAGGTGATGAGCGCCGGCGAATAAATAGCTGGCCGAGACAGAAACGTTCTTCGATATCTGGCGCTCCAGGCTCAGGTTAACCTGGTTCGCATAAGCGTATTCGAAATTCTGGGCTACCGGGAGCGTAAACGGCAAGATCGGGCCAAAGCCGGCAAACTTCTGATCGTTGAAACGAAGGCGGCCTGCCAGATACTCCGAGCTTGCCGCCAGTCCCGGCGTCACTCCCGGCATCGCAGTTCCTTGGAAGATCTGCAGCAGATTCAAAGTGGCCGTCGGTGCGGGACTGCCTGGGAGAACGGTCGTGAACTGCTGCTGCTGCGCCGCGTCCGCTATATCGGAGTTGAATGCGATCGCCAGCAGCGGGTGATCGTAATAAAGCCCGTAGGCCGCGCGGACGACTGTCTTCCCGTTGCCGTTCACATCCCAGGCCAGGCCGAGACGCGGCGCCCAATTGTTGGTGTCGCGCGGGAAGCCTTGCTGAACACCCAGGACATCTTGCGCCGCCTTCATGTCCGAGGCCGAGAGCTGGATGCCGCTTAGCGGGTCCTGAAAACCGACCGGGGCGATTGTGTCGGTCAGCTCAACGTCGTAGCGTATGCCGTAGTTCACCGTCAGATTCCGCCGCACCTTCCAAGAGTCTTGAAGGAAAAACGCAAGCGGCCGGTTCTTCAGCGCGCTGAACGGGTTCCCGAATCCCTGAATAAATACCCCAGGCAGACCAGCCCCATACGCCTGCACCGGCGTCAGGGGCGGCGCCGCTGAGGAGAGCGGGGTGGTCAGCCCTCCAGCCGTAGTGGACACGAAAGGCTGGAGGGCGAAGGTACCGAAGTTGAACAGGCCTGGGAAGTTCAGGTCGAAACGGGCATCCACGTCGATCAGATTGATATCGCCGCCAAACTTGAACGTGTGGCTCCCGTGAAGCCAGTTCAGGTTATCTGTGATTTGAAAACGTCGTTCGGTGCGATCGACCGGGGAGAAAGGATTCGAGCCGATAAAAGCGGCGCCTGCGATCTGGATCGCGGCGCCCGGCACTTTCGAATCAAAGGTCGCATCCCGGTTGCTTACACTCAGGCGAGCCTCGTTAACCACCGTCTTCGACACCATGGAGGCGACCGAGCTGACAAAGGCGGTGTCGCGCAGTGTCTGAACACCGGTACGGGAGAAGTCGTTCTGTCCCAAGACCTGATTCTGCGATTCGTCCTGAATGCCGCTCACATCACTCGGGTTGTAGGAGAAGCGCAGATTGAGCTGGTGCCGGGAATTGATCTGGTGATCGGCCCGAGTGGAGAAAAAAGTGGTTCCCTCGGAAATCGGGAAAACGCGCGCCAGCTGTAGCAGCGGCCTGAAACCAATGGGATGGCCGTCCTCGTTGAGCGTCACGAAGCCCGGCTTGATGTCGTTGTTCGCTGCAGTGGGCACGGGAGTTCCGGACATAAAGAACCGCCCGCCGATAGTGGTGCCCGGCTGAATCGCTCCCCCCGGGCTCCTCAGGTTACTGGCGCCATGAAGCGCTGTCTGCCCGCCCGCCGAGGCGATCGTGGCGTAGCTGATCGCGTTGGCGATGCGGGCGGGGTCTCCGCTGGCCAGTTCCCCCTGTATGAAACCGGCCTGGGCCCCGGTCAGGCTATCATAGACATTTACGAAAGGCAGAAATGGGGCGCCGATCGCCACACTGGAGCCGAGCCCGCCGGCCACGTCGCTCGTGAAGAAACTCGATTCCTGTCGCCGTCGCTGTTCAAAGGCCACGAAGAAAAAGCTCCGGTCCCGCTTGAAAGGCCCGCCCAGCGTCGCTCCATACTGGGCGCGGGTGAAGCCCGGCTTCTTGTCCGGATCGTTGTCTATCAGAGGCGCAAACGGGTTACGCGCCTGGATGCTCTTGTGACGGATGAACCCGAAAAGCGAGCCGCGCAGCTCGTTAGTTCCCGCTTTGGTAATGACGTTGACAATTCCGCCCGTGGCCCGGCCGAATTCAGCCGCATAGGAGTTGGTCGCAACCTGGAACTCCTGAACCGCCTCCTGGGACACAGTCGATCGGGCTGCGTTGATCGAATTGTCGGTGTTGTCGGCCCCGTCCAGTTGGACCAGGGTGGAGCGGCCTCGCTGTCCGCCGATGTTCAGACCTGACGAGGGAGCGGGGCCGATCGGCCGGTCATTGCCGCGCGCTACCGTCGATACGGTGGTGGCAAAACCCAGATAGTCGCGCTGATTGATCGGCAGATGGCTGATGCGGCTTTCATCGATCGTGTTCGCTACCACCGTACGTGTCGCTTCGACCAGCTCGGTGGTCCCCGTGACAGTTACTGTCGTGCCCACCGCACCCAGCTGGAGCTGGACGTCCAGTTCGGCCACTTGCCCGACCGTCAGAGTGACCAACGGAATCACAGCAGTCGCGAAGTCGGGCGCCTGTGCGGTGACCTCGTAGTTGCCCGGCGGCAGGTTCGTAATACGGAAAACCCCTTCGTCGTTGGCCACGACTTCGCGAGTCAGATTGGTGGCAAGATTGCGCACACTCACCGCAGCGCCCGCCACGGCGCCTTTCTGCGGATCGAGCACGGACCCACTCAGGTCAGCCGCGTTCGCCTGCGCCTGGGCAAGCGCAGCGCTTGTAGCGAAAATCAGTGAGGCGGACAGTATCAGAGTTAAGACGGCCAGCCGCCGGGGAAGGAAACGGGTCATGTGATCCTCCTCCAACTGTTCAGCAGATGCTCCTGCGGAAACGGTGGGAGCCTTTGTAGCTCAAGAGGAGGGTCTGTTTCAACAAAATAAAACAAGTCGTCCCGGCGGCCATCAGGCTCAGAACGTGCGCGAATCGCCGGCCAGGGATGAGGTAGTCGGCAAAAGCTGCGTCCCCGTGCGTTACCCGGGCCACTTCATGATGGGGACGCTGGGAGGGTGAGGGACGCCGGCGTGCTGTGCCCCGAATCTCTGTATTCGGCAGAGGGACTCCGGCAACAGGGACTATCGTCGAGGCGGTTCTTTCAGATACTTCCGCGACATTTCAAAACTGAGCAGCGAGACGATAAGGGAGGAAACGACGAGGAGGGAAGCTTCAGAGAAAGTGCCTCTGGACAATCTCATCAGCAAAACGCCGAGAAAACCGAGAAGGTGACAGAAGCGGATACCCCAGGCACGCAGGCTCGACCCGAAAGGGTATCGGATCATCACGAGCACGAAGCCGGCTGACGCCATCGTGAAAAAGAAGAGCGCTGCGAGAGCCAGGATTTGTTCCCACATGCTTCAGGGTTTGATCCCGTGGATGAAAGAAGGTTCGAATTAAGGGGTAATCCGAAGGGGCTCATTCCACTCTGAACTGCCGGCAGATTATCCCAGCCTCTTGAATCAGTCTAAAGGATGCCTCGTTTAACGGGTAGTCTACGTTGTAGACCACCTCTCGGATCCCCGCGTTAATGATCATCTTCGTACACATCAGACAAGGCGCAAACGTCGTATACAAGGTTGCGTCTTTGACACTGACTCCGTGGTACGCGGCTTGGACAATTGCGTTCTCCTCTCCATGGGAGCACAGGCAATCGTCCAGACGAGTGCCGCTGTCGGCCATCTCATTGCACCTTGGGCACCCTCCTTCGTAGCAGTTCCGGGTACCTCTGGGGGTCCCGTTGTATCCGGTCGAGATGACGCGGCGGTCGCGCACGATGATGGCCGCAACTTTTCTCTTGATGCAATTGCTGCGCAGCGAGGCGACTTTGGCCAGGCGCATGAAATATTCGTCCCAGCACGGGCGGTCCAGTTTCCCGGAAATCTGCGTCAGGACCTGCTGGACCTTTTGATGGAGCTCTCCAAAGGTACCCTCGTTCTCGATTTTGACGTCGGCCAGGCATTCGGTGGCCTCCAGCTGCTGGCGCTCCGATCCGGGATTGGCTGCCTCTCGCTGCTCGGTCGCAAGAAACTCCTCGTAGGTGGTCGGGTCCTTCTCGCGACTACGTGCCCGGATCCGTTTGAACCGCACCGCCGGATCGGCGACCACGGCGATCAGGCAAAACCGCGAAGAGGTCCGGAAGACTTCCACTTCATCCGGGTGACGGAACGAATCGACCACGTAGTTCTTGTCGAATTGCAAACGGCTGAAAATCTGCCGGGCCAGGTATCCGTTGCCTGAGCGCCGGCGCAGCTCGTTACCAACCTCGGTAAGACGATCGCGGGTGATCGCCTCGCCTCTGTCGGCCAATTCTTCGCGGATCACGTCGGAGAGAGAGTAGTAGTAGAAGCCCTTAGATTTCAAATAGTCCGCGACTGCTCCTTTGCCGGCGCCGTTCTTGCCTGTAAGCCCGAGGATCATCGTTCCTTTATAGCACAGTAAGCACCTACTTAGACCTCCGCGGGCGGGATTGGTTCCATCCGCCATCCGGTAACGGGTAATCGGCTGTGCTATAGTGCTTTCATGGGTCCCTCGAACATCGACTTCATGAAGCTGGATGAACTATTTACGGACGAGGAAAGACTTGTACGCGACAGTGTCCGGGAGTTTGTGGATCAGAATGTGCTGCCTGTGATCGAGGAGCATTACCAGGCAGGCCGGTTCCCTCTGCATCTGGTCAAGCCGATGGCTGATCTCGGCTATTTCGGCGCCAATCTCGACGGGTATGGCTGCGCCGGGCTGAACAACATCGCGTACGGTCTGATCATGCAGGAGTTGGAGCGAGGCGACAGCGGCCTGCGCAGCTTCGTCTCCGTGCAGGGCGCCCTGGTCATGTACCCGATTCACAGTTTCGGGAGCGATGAGCAGAAGGAGCGGTGGCTTCCGCGCCTGCAGTCGGGCCGGGCGATCGGCTGTTTCGGCCTGACTGAGCCGGACTTCGGGTCGAATCCGGGCGGTATGAGGACCCGGGCGCGACGCGAGGGTGACTGTTACGTCCTGCAGGGATCGAAGGCCTGGATCACAAACGGGACACTTGCCGATGTTGCGGTCGTGTGGGCCAGGTGCGAGGACGACAAGATCCGTGGGTTTCTGGTTGAGAAAGGCACGGCAGGGTTTGAGTCGCGCGACTATCACAACAAGCATTCCCTGCGGGCGTCGGTAACCTCGGAGCTCTTCTTCGATAACTGTCGCATTCCGGCTTCGAATCGTCTTCCGAAGACCGAGGGACTGAAGAATGCGCTTATGTGTCTGAGCCAGGCGCGTTACGGAATTGCCTGGGGAGCGATCGGCAGCGCCATGGCCTGCTTCGAGACCGCCCGCCGGTGGTCCCTGGAGCGGAAGCAATTCGGCGACAAACCGATCGCTTCCCACCAGATCGTCCAGCAGAAGCTCGCCCACATGCTTACGGAGCTCACCAAGGCGCAGCTTCTGGCTTATCGGCTGGGACAGCTGAAGGACGCCGGCACGGTGCGGCCCGAACAGATCTCGATGGCGAAAAGGAACAACGTGGCGATGGCGCTGGAGACTGCCCGGATGGCCCGCGATATCCTCGGTGCCAATGGAATCCTGAGCGACTATCCGGTGTTTCGTCACATGGCCAATCTGGAGTCGGTCTCCACCTACGAGGGCACTCACGACATTCACACGCTCATTTTGGGTCAAAGCATCACAGGAATTTCCGCGTTTGAGTGATAGCGTGTCGAGGGAAGGCAAAAGCATGAGTACACCCATTGTATGGCGGCGGATTGACCGGCCCGGGCACGAATCGGCGCGCCTCGTGTCGCTCGGCCCTGAATATCTCCTGCTGGGGACCAGTGTTTTCGTATACGAAAGCCGGGCGTGCCGTCTGGATTACCGGATCATTTGCGACCGTGCCTGGCAAACCGTTTCCGCGCAAGTCAGCGGCTGGATCGGCGACCAGGTCGTCGAGTCGGACATCACCGTGGATGGGGGACGGCGCTGGCGCCACAATGGCCTGGAGATCGAAAGCGTGGCCGGTTGCTACGACATCGACCTGAATTTCAGCCCCTCAACGAATCTCCTGCCCATTCGCCGGCTGAACCTCGAATGCGGCAGCAGGGAGGACATTCGGTCCGCCTGGCTTCGTTTCCCGGAATTCACCCTGGAGCCGCTGGATCAGGTCTACCAGCGGGCGTCAGGGGACGTTTATCGGTACGAAAGCGGAGGTGGCAAGTTCGTCGCCTGGTTGCGAGTCGACGAGGACGGATTTGTGACCGATTATCCCGGCTTCTGGCGGGCGGAGGTGTAAGGAACCCGTTTTACGTCTTCACGTACGGAATCGTCTGCGGACCTTGGGGAAGGACACAGATCGAGGCATCCGGGCCGTATTTGCTCACCAGTTGCTCGACTGTTCCCTCGACGGAATGGCTTGGACACAAGAGCGCCGCCCGAATCTGGGTGTCGGTGAGCCCCTCGGAGTAGACGAAGACATCCGCTTTCAGCTGAATCTGCGCCTGAACCTGCGCCTCCCACTGATCCTGCTCCAGAAAACCGGGCGCACTGATCATTTCCAGGACTCCCCTGGGACTGCCGGCCTTCTCGAGCAGCTCCCGATAAAGGCCATGCTCCGGAATTCCGTCCCGGCACTCCGCAGCGGCGACGATGGCGCCGCCGGGTTTGACTACGAGAGCGGCGGCGCTCATCCCCTTCACCGTCTGATAGAGATTGATATCCAACGGATAACCCGAGTTTGTGGTGACAACTATGTCAAACGGCTCCGGAACGGGAACCATCGCCGTCTGCCTGGCGAAGCGGCAACCCGCCTCGTGCGCCGCTTTCCAGTCGCCGGCAAACACGCGCGTAATTCGCTTCTCGCTGTTCAGAGTGACGTTGACCAGGAACGTCGGCCGAAGGTGTGAAGCGACTTCCTGAATCTCCTCCCAGATCGGGTTCCCGTACGTGATTCCCCAGGTGGCTTGAGGAGAGGCTATCATGCCGGCGTCGTGGTTTCCCAGCACGGTCTTGAGTCCCGCCATTCCGGGCATGACGGCCTTGCCGCCACCGGAGAAGCCGGCAAAAAAATGAGGCTCGATAAACCCGGTCAGGATCTTCACCTGGCACTCCGTCAACTCGCGGTTCAGCCAGACCTCGTGCCCAGCCGCGGTCTTGCCCAGGCAGACCTGCGTAGCCGGATCGAAGGCGGAGTTCTGGACGATCCGATACCGCGATGCCAGCTCGGAGCCAAGCATCGTCTCCAGCTCAGCCGGGGTCTGCTGGCGGTGGGTGCCGAGAGCGTTAAAAAGAGTGATCCGCCTGTCGGGGACATGGGAGAGCTGCTCCAGGATCACGGGGAGCATCAGGCGGTTTGGAGCCGGACGCGTGATATCGCTGAAGACTATGCCGACTCGATCGGAAGGTCTGACAAGGTCCTTAAGCGGCGGGGACTCGATCGGATCCAGAAGCGCCTGCTTGAGCGCCTCTATCGGATCAGGCGCCGCAGCCGTGTGCTTCGGTTCCAGGACGGAAACCGACCAGCGGTCGTTTAGCTCAATCGGCAGCCCTTTCTGCCCGTAAGCCAGCTGAATCTTCATAACAAGGATTTTAAACGCAGGCCGAACCACGGCGTAGCGGTAACGCAGCTGCGCACACCGCGGATCAGTCCCTTGATCCTGGCGTAATCGTCAGTGTCACCTTTTCCGTGCCCCGCTGCACCACGATTTTGACCGGCTGCCCGATCTTCAGCCCCTGCATGGCAAACTGATAGTCGTAGATGTTGGCGATCTTTTTGCCCGCCAGCTCGACGATAATGTCGCCCGCCTGAATGCCGGCCTGTTCCGCCGGTCCGCCTTTTGCGACTCCGGAGAGTTTGACGCCGACGACATCGTTCCCCTGGCCGAAGTCCGGCACCGTACCAAGGTAAACACGCCGCCCGCCCGTCTGAACGGTTTTGGGCTTCTCCATTTCCTTGTAATCAGGCGCCTGATCGCTGGTGACCAGGGATTCCGCGATCAGTCCCATCAACCGGGCGATCTTCTGAGCTCCCTCGTAATTCAGCTTGTCGGCAGTGTCCCGAGGGCTGTGATAGTCCTCGTGGGCGCCGGTAAAAGCGCTGAGAATCGGGACCTTTTTCAGGTAGAAAGCAGTCGCGTCGGTCGGGAGGTAGCTTTCGTTCTGCGTGACGAGGGGCAAGCCGACGACGGCGTTCCGGCGCTCGATTTCTTTCGGCCAGATGGAGCTGGAGCCAACTCCCTGCAGAATCAGGTTCTTGTCGAGCCGGCCGACCATGTCGAGATTCAGGTACGCAATGATCTCCGGAGTCAGCTGAGGGTGGTCCTTGCCGTCTGGAAAAGACTGCGCAAAATGGGTCGAGCCAATCAGGCCAAGCTCTTCGCCCGACCAGGCGGCGAAAATCACGTCTCGCTTGGGTGTCAGCTGCCCCTTGGCCTTGCGGTAGGCCAGATATTGAGCGATCTCGAGCATCGACGCGGTCCCGGAGGCATTGTCGTCGGCGCCGTAGTGAATCTTGCCCTTTTCGTCTTCTTTCGCGAGCGAATTGCCGCCGGCGCCGTCTCCCAGGTGATCAATATGTGCGCCGATAACGACGGCGCCGGGGGAACTTAATCCGGAATCCAGGCGAGCCAGGACATTCCGTCCCTTTTTCCTTTCATGAAGAATGTCGATGTCAGCCTGGAGGCCGACTCCGGGGAGGACGAAACCTGGAATCTGCTTGCCGCCATCCAACTCCGCCTGGAGCTGCTCGAGGGTCTTGCCGGTCCCGGCGAGGAGCTTGGAAGCGACGTTGTCAGTGACCGAAATGGCCGCAATCCCGGAACCGGCTAGTGAAGCGTCGAAAGTCATCCTGACCAGCTGCTCTTTCACCTTGGAGCGCGGCCCGCTTGCCACAATCAGGCCAAGCGCGCCCTTTTCCCGAACCGCCATGGCCTTGTAGCGGAGATTCGAGAAACGGGAAAGATGCTGTCGTACCTCCGGAGTCACGTCTTCGGGTAAGAATCGGAAAACGAGCACCCATTTGCCTTTGACATCCAGCCCTGCATACGAGTCATAGGGCTCGTTGGATTGGCTTTTGGGGGCCAGGATCCCATATCCGGCGAAGACCACCCCGGCCGGCCCGAACTTGCCCGTTTTCGACAATCCAAGCGGCCTCCAATCCGTGCCGGTTTTCAGCTTCTCAGCCGCCTTCGGCTCTTTGTCGCTGATCAGAGAAAGCTCGTTTTTGGGTCCGGGGGACACTCCTGCGGTAAACTCGAACTCCTGAAAATAGCCACCGCCCGTGCCCGCAGGGCTAAGCCCGAGTCCTTTGAAGACGTCGGCGACGTAGGTTGTGGCCAGCCTCTCTCCCTTGGATCCGGTCAGCCGTCCAGCCATTTCTTCCGACGCCAGCGCGCCAACATAAAGTCTCAGGTCTTCGGCGCTGATTGCCGGTTGGGTCCTGCCCACAATCTGCGAGCTGGACAAAGAGGCATCGGGCCCTCCGGGGGGCTGAGCCGGGCCGAGATTCAAAAGGCGCCGGGCCTCGGCATCGTTCCAGTCAGCGGCAAACAGCTGAGCACTGCGGCCGAGTCCCCGGTTAGACGTCCAGACTAGTCGCTTTCCATCCGGTGAGAACGCCGGTAGCCCATCGAACCCCTCCGTAGTGGTAACTCGAACCGGCTGGGATTTGCCTTCCGCATCGACAAAGTAAAGCTCAAAGTTACTGAAACCATGGAGGTTCGTTGCGAAAATCAGGTAGTCGTCCGAAGGATGGAAGAATGGGGCCCAGGACATGGCCTCCAGATGAGTGATCTGGCGCTGGTTCGTCCCGTCCGCTTTCATGACGAATATTTCGGCCTTGCTCCCGTCTTCGTTAAACCGACGCCAGCAGATTCTGCTGCCGTCCCAACTGAAGAATGGTCCCCCGTCATAGCCTCTCTCGCTCGTCAGCCGGCGAACGTTCGTGCCGTCGGCGTTCATCAGGTAGATGTCCATCATGTAAGAGGCATCTTTTTCGAATATGCGCCTGTCTCGGTCGGACAGGGGCTCGGTGTAGGCCGCCCGGTTCGAGGCGAAAGCAATCGTTTTTCCGTCTGGCGAGTAGGAGCCCTCGGCGTCATAGCCGCGCGTGTTGGTCAGGTTGGTCAGCTGCCCGGTTTTGAGATCCGATTCGAAAATGTCGTAGTACTCGTCGTAGTCCCAGCCGTAGTTCTTGGCGTTCCCCGTGGCCCGCTCCGCGTATTCCTTTCTCTGTTTGTCCTGTGCGCCAGGATCCAGGTGGCTGGAGGCAAAGAGGACCTTCTGATTGGAGGGATGAATCCAGCCACAGGTCGTCCGCCCTCCGCCGGGCGAGACCCGGCGCGTGTCGCCGGTCTCCATGTCCATCAGGTAGATCTGGAAAAAAGGATTGCCGGGCTCGCGCTCACTCTGAAAGATCAGCTTGGAGCCGTCCCGGCTGAAGTATCCCTCTCCCGAACGGGCGCCTTCGAAAATCAGCTGGCGGGTGTTCGACAGCAGTATCTTCTCGTGGTCATCAGCGGCGGACACGACTGCAAGACCAACGGCGAGCACCGGCAAACTGAGCCACAGCCTGAGTAACTTGGACCTCAGAAACATCAGAGCAAAGTAGCGTACGCCGGGACAGCAGGTCAAGCCTATGCCCGGGGGCCCCCGCCGCGGCCGGGGGCAGCTGAAAGGATGAAGGCCCAGGTTTGAAAGGATGCCCCTCAGTTTTTTGTTCAAAGTGTGGCAGCAACGTCGGAGTGGAGACGGGCGGTTATAGTGGCCGGACTCTCCAGAGTCCGGTAGCCCGGCCG